>CAYVHJ010000035.1:5210-5903 GCA_964451235.1 uncultured Candidatus Saccharibacteria bacterium
CGGGAGAGGATTGAGGTGCAGTGGGGAAGGTCGACGAGGCGAGGATTTTTCCCAGAACATTGCTTGTGTCAGTGAAAGCGCCAAAACTTGAATATGGATATATGAGCAGTTTCTTCTGAAGTATGTATAAGTCTTTAACTCGTCCATCTTTCCATCCGGGCTCGAAGAGCTCTGCTGGATTGCAGTGAATGTACTGCAGAACTTGCTGAAGGTATCGGTCATCACTGATGTGCCGTGACCGAAACGGCTTTGTGAACAGATTTCCGGCACGGTTGCGCCTCATGTTGAAGTACATTGCATATGCAGTACCAAGCTTCTGCATAAAGGCTGAAATACCGCCATCTGTAATTTCTTTCAGTAAAAGATGAAAGTGGTTCGGCATCAGACAGAAAGCTCCGATTCCGACGAGGGGTTTCCCGCGATTCATCGAAAGTAAGTTAAAGAGTGTCGGGGAACGGAGATTACTTCTGTGGATAGTGGAGGTATTGTTGCACAAGTAGAGGAGCCCTAAAAAACGATTGTAGGCGGAACGGTCAACGAATGTCCTCCGTTTGTCGATGCCTCGTGCAAAGCAGTGATACCATTCGCCGCTTCCGAAAGGGGCTCTGTTCATTCTCAGGATAATACGGCAACCTTGTGTTAAGGTGTCATGTTGACATACAAGGGTGTGGAAAAAAAATCTTGAGACCGCGG
>CAYVHJ010000036.1:0-2711 GCA_964451235.1 uncultured Candidatus Saccharibacteria bacterium
GCATTCCAATCCCGATTTGTGTGGCTTGCACAAGACGCATGAATGCTTCTTGAGTTTCGTTCGCTTGCGCATACTATTTCGGATGCTTTTTGATATTCAAAAGCCAATACACACTTCCTTCAATCTGAAAATAGAACCGGATGTTGCCAGTCACTCGTGCTTGCCAAATATCCATGGCCTCATCGTACTTCTTCGCACGCAACGATCGATGTCGAATATCTGCCAAAAGAAATCGCAACTCTTTCTCGAGTGCCTTTTGTACTTCGACAGGAAACTTCTTGTATTTCTGCTTAAAGTTGAACGTGCGTTCGTATCTCATTTGCCAGGACCGTTGAGGTCAGCCATAAGCTCCTCGACAGTATCAAACGGACCGGAAACTCGTCCCGCTTCGATGTCTTTCAAACTCGCTTGAAGCCACTTCGGAAGTGGTTTTGACTTCGTTTCTTTCTTCTGTTGCTTCCCATAGCGATCACGGTAGATTTGCGTCCGCACCTTCTTCAGGGTTGGCCGCATCATGTTCCAATTTTTATCGTCAATAGAAAAATTCGGCCGGCGCTCCACAACAGCCCGAAGTTTTTTAACTTCTGCTTCAAGTTTGGAAAGTCGCTTTTGTATAACTGCGTTGGTCATACGCGGCATTATACTACAAACACTAAATTACCACGCGAAGTGCGCGAAAGCCTTGTTGGCTTCTGCCATGCGGTGCGTCGTTTCTTTTTTGGTGACGGCTACACCCTCTCCCTTGTGCGCAGCTTTGATCTCTGCAAGAAGTGATTCGGCCATCGGCTTTCCTTTCGTGCCTTCGGCCGCTTCGACGATCCAACGAAGCCCGAGTGCGAGCTTGCGGTTCGGATTCACCTCGCGAGGCACCTGATAGTTGGCGCCGCCCACGCGACGCGAGCGAACCTCGACGGTTGGTGACGCTTTCTCAAGCGCATCTTCAAGGATCACGACTGGATCACCTTCCTTTTTGAGCTCATCCATTACCTTATAGACAATTTTGCGCGCAGTATCTTTTTTGCCACGTTCCATCACGTAGTTGATGAGCTTCGTCACTTTGACAGAGCCGTACACTTCGTCGGGCTGCGGCTGTTTCCTGTTTTTGACCGGTCGACGCATAAAGATAGGCTCTGGGTGTTAGATTCTGGGTTTTAGGGAATTATTTAGCGGCTTTTGGACGCTTTGCGCCATAAAGGGAACGCCCACGGCGACGCTTCTCGATGCCCGCGGCGTCGAGCTTGCCGCGCACGATCGTATAGCGAAGGCCGATGTCCTTCACGCGCCCGCCGCGCACCAAGACGAGTGAGTGTTCCTGCAGATTGTGTCCCTCGCCCGGGATGTAGGCCGTGATTTCCATGCCGTTGGAAAGGCGTACGCGCGCGATTTTTCGAATGGCGGAATTGGGTTTGCGGGGGGTCTTTGTCGTGACGCGCGTACACACCCCCCGCTTAAAGGGCGAGTAGAAGTGTGCGGGACGGTTTTTAAGCGTGTTGAAGCCGCGCGAAAGCGCAATCGTCTTCGTGCGCGACATCTTTGCTTTGCGTCCGCGCTTCACGAGTTGATTGATGGTTGCCATAGTGAATAGGTTTCAGGTGTCAGGTTTCAGCTTTTAGGAAACCTAAGACTCAAAACAAAACTCCCAACGGGAGCTTGAGGAGTGTACTACGCAATCTAGGTGCCCGCAATAGCTCGGAGTGATCGGAGTGATCCCCCTTACCACGGCCAGAAGCTCAACAACTGCACAAGGCCATTTCTGAGACCTTCGAGAGTCCACCATGCGGCACTACGTTCTTCCTGAGTCAGTGTCTGTGTATTGGGGGCAGTAAACCCCGTTGACTCCGGCGGCGTGTAATTATTATCCGGTTGAGGAGAAGGGGAAGTCTGCGCGATGCGTTCAGATACTGATTTTGGCCCTCCAGTCTCGATTCGTTGGACATCTTCTGTCACAGCTCCTGATTGAGCCACTGGCACTTCGCTCGACTCCGAACGGGGAGCAGCGGGCGATTCCGCGAGATTGGACAGTGCTTCATCGATTCCTATCGGCGACGGCGCCTGCGGAAGATGAGCATCCTCTGAACACTTCGATGAGAATAAAGAACTGCCGGGTATCCCACAATAGAACGGCCGCTGTGCCTGCTTACACTCCGGAGCAGACGGATCCTGCTTACACTTCTCATCCTCCGGCTTCCCGTCCTTCGGCTTCTTCTCCGGGGGCGGCGGGATTTCTGGCTTACCACCAGGCTCCTCCTTCTTTTTATCGTCCTTTGGGGACTGTCCTTCTTCTTTTCCTTTATCCTTAAGCCCCTTATTGATTACATTTTTTGGACACTTGCCCGGAGAACCTGACGCAGTCGAAACAGATGTGACAATATTTTTGTCAACGGTTACCGTACCACTTTCTCGTCCCGTGCATTTATAATGTTTTTCGATTGCCTGAAGAGGTCCATATTTTTCAGGATCATCTCTCGCTTTCTTGCCCTCTTCTGTGATTATCGCTCCATAACAATTACTTAATGTCTGCGCCCCATCTCCTTCCCCAGTAAAGGTATCCGTAGCCGGACCGTCATTATCTTTTCCTAATGCTTTTTGTCTTGCTATTTCGCAGCTGTTTGGCGACGTTCTTGTCAGGCCTGCGGCAGCTACCTGGCTGGACTGCGATATCACGTTGATCCCCAGCGTGCCGAGACCGGCCGCAACGAAAAATGTCACGG
>CAYVHJ010000036.1:2721-5256 GCA_964451235.1 uncultured Candidatus Saccharibacteria bacterium
ATTCGTCCCGCGTCTCCTTCTCATAAATATAGGCTAGAACTTTTGGTTACTTCCCGTCGGGCGATTGTGGGTTATAGCCTTATAATTTAATTATATCCCCGCGATCACACGCGCAAGAGCGTAGATAAGGCTTCCGAGCGTACTGCCGAACAAAACGATAAGTATCAACACGAGACCAAAACCGAGAAACGGATTATATTCCATGCGCGCTCTCCACTGTTCGTATTGATAGCCAAGAGTTCTCGGCAATATGCCCGAGAGAATCTTGGAGCCGTCTAGAGGCGGTATGGGAATGAGATTGAGGAGGCCCAGCCAAAGGTTGACCAGAATGCCGATAAAACAGATCGCCCCAAACGTTGGGTCTCCCCAGAGACGCATCAATACCGCAAATACGACTACGAGTGCAAAGTTGGTTCCCGGCCCTGCCGCGGCCACGATGAATTCGCCCCACCGTGGTGCCTTCGTGAGGTTGTAGGGATTGTAGGGAACCGGCTTCGCCCATCCGAAAAGAAATCCGCCCGGCGAGAGTGCTGAAATTATGGGAAGAATTATCGAGCCGAGAATATCGATGTGCGGAATCGGGTTGAGCGTGAGCCTGCCAGCATATCGTGCGGTCGGATCTCCGAGTTTGTCGGCCGCGTACCCATGCGCCACTTCATGCAAGATGATGGAGAAGATGAGTATCAAAAAATACATTATTTGCATACGCTGAAGCGTAATGGTAGCATGCGCGGACTCTATGGCGCGAGAATGCATCATAACTGGAAAGAGATCGCGCGGCGGAGGTGGGTATTCGAATCGGACGCGTGCGACAAAGTTCAATCCAACTGGCACGCGCCGCCGTCAGGTGAATCTCCAGAAGAAAACGCTTTTCATTCCCGAACTCGGCAAAAAAATTACCATCAATGTCTCGGCAAAAGGACTCAAGACAATGAAAAAAAGAGGGGCCTACCAAACCCTCAAGGCTGCGGGTTTGGTGTAATAGATTTGTAGACGCTGAAAGCCGCAGGCCTTATCTAACCTCTGCGGTTGCGGCTGTTGGTCAATATCCTGCATACACCGATTTTATCCGGTCGGATAAAATCGGTGTATGCTTATTTTTGCCTGACAGACGTACCATCTGAAATAAACGTGATCGTTCCGTCTTCACATGTGTCGAGCGTTGGTATCTCAAAGCGTTGGAAGAGTGCGACAATTTCTGGATGCGGGTGGCCGTACGAATTGTCGCAGCCTCTAGAGAACACAGCGAAATTCGGGTTTACGAAACCCGAAAATAGTACGGAGGATGATGTTTTTGAGCCATGATGGCCAGCCTTCAAGACGTTCGACTCAAGTGCCTCTGCGTCAAGCTCCGCTAAATAGTTTTCAATAGCCTGTGGCGCGTCGCCCGTGAACATGAACGAAGTATTTCCGTAGACGAGACGCGCAACAATCGAAGCCGTATTCGTCTCGACATCCGATACGTCTCTATCCGGAAACAGAATCTCTATATAGGCACCTTCACCAAGGTCAATGATCTGTCCACGGCGTGCGTACACTTCGTTCGCCCCTTCTTTCGCCACAGAAAGAAGCATCGATTCGGCTGGGCCGGTGTTTTTCTCAACGCCGGGATGGAAAACGTATTCAACGCGGTAGCGCATAAGCACATCGACGAGACCGCTTATGTGATCGGCATCCGGATGCGTGGCTATAACGACATCGATCGAGCGGTCGTACCACGGCATTATTTTAGAGAGTTCGCGCAAAACGCTTCTGTCGGGTCCGCCATCGATAAGAACTTGCCGCCCCGATGGGGAATCGACAAAAATGGAATCTCCTTGGCCTATGTTGAGAAACGAGACCGTAAGCTTTCCAGCTCGATCTTCCAGAATAATCACGTACCAGATACATAAGGTGACTATTGAGAGCACAATAGCGGTCACACACAGTACTTTCGCGCTCGTGTTCATTACGAAATCATACTATGTGCATGTTATACTCGGCGGCATGAGAGGTCCTGACAATCCACGCGGACCAGAAAAGCCGTACGAAGAACGATTTAGAGACGTTGTTCGCGCCATCGAGGACAATCGCCCCAATGCGAAAGACATGCTTGAAGATGTCTTGTCCTCGGTTTCAATACCCGATGACATACGCAATGAATTTCTCAAAGAAGAAGTGGTGGCTGCTGTTACGTTAGTTAAGAATAAAAATGTGGCAGAATTTCTCCTCGCCAAGTATCGTGCTGATCTTCCGGAAGATGACATAGAAGAGTTAGAAGAAATCGCTCGTTAGACCTGCGTATGAATCCCTACGAAGCGCAAACCTTCAACATCCCGGCCCTTGATGGCATTTCGCAAAAATCGATTGACGAGCACATCGGCCTCTATCAAGGCTACGTAAAGAATTTCAATGCGATCTCTGCAAAGCTCGTTGAATACGCGAAAGAAGATACGGAAAAGCACGCTCACGCGCTTTCAGAATTGATACGCCGCAAATCATTTGAGTTCGACGGTATGCGACTGCATGAATTATATTTCGAACAATTTGAAGGCG
>CAYVHJ010000036.1:5266-5872 GCA_964451235.1 uncultured Candidatus Saccharibacteria bacterium
TTCAATATCCCGGCCCTTGATGGCATTTCGAAAAAATTGATCGATGAGCATATCGGCCTCTACCAAGGATATGTGAAGAATTTCAATACGATCTCGGCAAAGCTCATTGAATACGCGGAGGATACTGAAGGAAACGCGCACGCGCTTTCAGAATTGATACGCCGCAAATCATTTGAGTTCGACGGCATGCGACTGCATGAATTATATTTCGAACAATTTGAAGGCGGTGCTATTCCTCTCTCGAAAGAGAGCACGCTCGCGAAAGCTTTCGCAGCCGAGTATCACGAATATTTCCTACCATACTTCAAAGCAATCGGACTCATGCGCGGTCCGGGATGGGCTATGCTTTACTATGATCCTATCGGCAAGCAATTTCAGGCGGGTTTTGTCGGCGAACAACATCAAGGTCACTTCGTGACGCTCCCGGTAATCCTCGCCCTTGACGTGTGGGAGCACGCATTCCTTCTCGACTACGGAGCATTAGGCAAAGGCAAATATATCGAAGCTTTTTTCAAGAATCTCAACTGGAGCGTGATGGAAAAAAGGTTTGCGGGCGCAGCATAAAAATTCCAAACAAGGCAAGATAGGCAAGTACGAGCCACCACG
>CAYVHJ010000037.1:0-5713 GCA_964451235.1 uncultured Candidatus Saccharibacteria bacterium
GGCGGGTCAGTTTCCCTCAAAATGGTTTCGCGCAAAGTTTAGAATATCCCACCAAATATAGATTCAAGGCTTTACACTTTGCACGTCGTGCACTTGCAATCCTTGCAACAGGCGCAATCTCCCGCACGGCAGTCGGGACACATATTGCCGGGACACTTTTTGTACGGAATGCGGAACGGTCCCGGCCCGTAGACCTTAATCATGAGTAGCCCGCCGATGATTGCGAGATTTTTGAGGAACATCGACTGCTGCAGCGGATCCGCGAGATTCATGTGATACGCGAGCGTCGCGAGTACGGTAAATACCGAGAGTGCGAACGCGGCGATCCGCGCATGGAAGCCGATGATAAGCATGATCGCTCCGCCGAACTCAACGATGATGGTGAGCACCGCCAAGACATTCGGGATCGGTAGCCCTGCCGAGGCGATGTATGCGACAGCGCCTTCAAAGCCAGTGAGCTTCCCCCACCCCGCAACCAAGAACACAAGCCCGAGTAAAATACGTGCGAGAACGACGGCGTATGTTTTCCATCCCGTCTCGCACTTCAAACATCCACATCCCATATGCTTTGGAGGTTAGCGAATATGCACTAAGGGTAGCGGAAACAGCTTCTGCGTCAACTATTTGATGTTCACAATCTTGTATTTCTGGGTTCCCTTGGGTGTATCGAATGAGAATATCTCCCCTTTTTTCTTAGCCATCAATGCCGAACCCAGGGGCGAGAGATGTGAGATCTTGTGTTCCTGCATATTCGCCTCGGCGCTTCCCACTATCTCGTAGGTATGCTCTTCTTTTTCACCTTGCTTTTGAATGGTCACGACGCTGCCGAGTGAGACCGCGCTCCCCTTTCCACCCTTCCCGTGCTCAATAATACGCACATGAGAAAGTTGCTCTTCGATCGTGCGAATCCGGTCTTCGCTCGCCGCCTGCAGATTCCGCGCTTCCTCGTATTCGGCATTTTCTGAAAGATCGCCGAGAGAACGCGCGTACTCAAGCTGTTCGGCGATCTCACGGCGCCGCACCGTCTTCAAATATTCGAGTTCTTGCGTCAACTCATCGAATTTCTCTTTCGTGAGGTAGTTGGCGTTATCTTCATCATTCATGCGCGAGCATTATACCCGACATAGGCAAAAGGCAACAGACCAAACAGCTTTCAGCTTCTGGCTGTCAGCTTTCAGGAGAATCCGAACGAGTCTTTCTTCTTCCGATTCTGACAGCTGAAAGCTGACACCTGAAAGCTATTCAACGTATTCCGGTTTATTCGCGACAAGCCACTCAAAGAAAGGGCGGAGGCCTGGAGCGGCACCAGAAAGTGTTCCCGCCGGCGCTTTCTCCAAGACAGCCGCATACACATACTTCGGATTCTCGGCAGGCCAGAAGCCGACCGACCATGAGTTTATCCACTCGTTCTTGACGCCGATCTGCGCGGTACCGGTCTTGGCCGCGATGGCGATCCCCGGAATGTTGAGGATTTTCACCGTCGCATCCCACCGTGGAGAGGTAACGGCAAGCCGCATACCATCGCGCACGATTTGCAGGTACAAATCCGGGATGCCGATGTCTTCGTATTGTGGTGTCGAGCTTGCCATGATCTGCGGGACGAGAAGCTTGCCGCCGTTCGCGATAGCCGCGATGAAGCGGGCCGCCTGCAGCGGCGTGATCTGGAACCCGTACTGCCCTATCGCCGTGTGGTAGGTGTTCCCGATGCGCCACGGATCGTCTTGCCCGAATACCTCTGCTGTCCATTCAGGTGTCGGAATGACTCCCGCTTCTTCGCCCAAGAGTGAAATCCCCGTCGGTTCGCCCAAGCCGAAACGCCGCGCATACTCGTCGATACGCTGTATGCCTAAACCTACTTGTGAACCATATCCCCCACCAATTGTGTAGAAGTACTCATCCGAGGAAACGGCAATTGCTTCCCGCATATCAACGCCGCCATGCACCGTCCAGTCGCGATAGACCGATGGGCGCTCGGGATCATAGGGATTTGGAATCGTGATTGCGCCCGTCGAGATAATTTCTTTTTCCGGATCGATAATTCCCTCGTTCAGAGCGGCAGCGGCAAAGATCGGCTTCACGATGGAGCCGGGAGCATAGAGACCGGAGACAGCGCGATTAAGGAGCGGCGAATGTGGATCGCTGCTCGCTGCGCGGACTGCCTCTACGTCGCCCGCGGCAAATGCTGCGTGGTCGTAGCCCGGAAAACTCGTAAGCGCAAGAAGCTCGCCGGTTTCCACATCCATGATGACGGCAGCGCCGCCGACAAACCCTTGCCGATTCGCATGCGCCGAGAGGAGCGAGGAGAGCTTGCTCTCCAACTCGGCGTCGATCGAGAGAATGAGATCCCCGCCCCTTTCCGCTCTGTCGACGAGTACCTGCTCTTGCGTCGCCCCCGTTGCGTCTGTCTCAACCATTGTGCTGCCGTTTTTTCCCGCAAGTGTCGCATCAAACGCGCGCTCGACTCCCGAAACGCCTGTGATCTCTTCACGCCACCATGCTCCCTTGGCATCGGCTTTCGGATAGCGCACGAACCCGATGAGGTGCGAAAGACCGGACATCCCGGCGTATCCGCGCAGAGCAAACGGCGCGAGGGGTGTGCTCGAGGCGGAAGCGACATTCCACGCGAGCTTCCGGCCGATCCTGTCGTAGATTTCGCCGCGCGTCGCAAAGACGAGCGAGCGAGCGAGATGATTCTCGCGTGAGATGTCTGCGTACACCGTGCCGTTCAGGATTGCGAGATCGAATAGTCGCGCCCCGAAGACAAGAAGCACGAACGAAAACGCAAGGCCAACGCCAGCAATTGCGCGGTTGGGAAGCGGCCGCACAACTCTACCCTCGAACTGCGGATCGTCGCGACGAGGAAGATTCGAGGAATCGATAAAAATATCTTCGGGCGCAATTTCGCGGACGCCATGCTGCTTTTTTCCAAATAGCATCAGCCAAATATACCATCACGCACTTATCGCGTGAGAAATTCGCTTCGCAGAGGCTCCAGTCCCCATGCAAGCACTACTCCGGCAAGCGTAAAGAGCGGCAGCGAAAATGTGCCGTCTACCCTGCTAGGAGCAAGCCACATAAGATCGACGAAAAGACCGATCGCGGGGATCTCCCACGCGGCAAAACGAAATGAGAGCAACACCATCGCAAGAAGCGGAACAGAGGGCGGCGCCACGATTGCGCTTAAGAAACCGAGCGTGGCGAGAAGCGGACGTATGCTATTGGAAACGCGGTACCACATAGACAAACTGCAACGAGGATCGACTCACGGGAGTGCGCACGTAGACGCTTTTGTAGGCACTTCCTGAATCGGAAGAAACGGCACCGACAATGCCGATCAGCCGCCCACCAAATAGTGCCGAAGTAACCGAATCACCTTCTGCAATCGAAATCGCGCGCGGAGCCTCCGCGCGGGCATTGCCACCACCTTGCCCTTCGAAAATGAGCTCTGCGCCCCCGACCGAACCTTCAGCCGAAGCACCCGGCGCAAAAACCTCCTCCACAAGTGATCTGTGCTCATCCGCTTCGGCTATCTGCCCGATGACGAATCCTCTCTCACCGCCTGCCAGTACCATACTGCCTGCAGTGATTCCCTCTGCAGCACCGGCGCCAACAATAAACGTCCCATACGGCGAGGAACGCACCGAGGAGATGATTGGAGCGGTTACCCCGCTTACGCCTTCAGCGGTGTGAACGATTCCGCGGAGCTCTCTATTTTCGCTCTCAAGCGCCTCAAAACCCACAGCCTCCGCCTCGAGCCTCGAGAGTTCTTGCTTCAGTGTCTCGTTCTCTACTTGAAGCGCGCGCCTACTAGAAAAAAATCCGTTCCCCAAAGCAGCCGATCCGATTCCCCATACGCTAGACGATACGCCGCGCGCGAGAGCACCGAGAGCGCCGCCCGAAACCATGTCGAATATGAATAAGACGGCAACAACAACGGTCGCGATGAGAAGGCGCCTCCTAGCCCTCCTTCGATCATTCCGTAGGTACAAGCTCATCGTCGGAGGTGAGTATCGCTTCCCGGTAGCGATCGATGTCATCGAGAACGACACTCGTTCCGCGCACGACCGCGGTCAGGGGATCGGGGTCGACATTGACTGGGGTGCCGAGCGACTCGGTCAGGAATTCCGGAAGTCCTCGGATAAGCGCGCCTCCCCCGACGAGATACATGCCGCGCTGCATGATGTCGGAAACCAGCTCCGGTGGCGTCGTCTCGAGCACCTCTTTTACGGCCTCGACCAACTCCTCGATCGAGTGGCCGAGCGCATTGCGAACATCCTGATCCGAGAGAGAGATCTCGCGCGGCAGGCCCGAGACGAGATCGCGGCCGCGCGCAAACGATTCAATGCGCTCACCTCTCGAGGCGACGGAGGCAAGTGCAATTTTCAGCTCCTCTGCGGTTTTTTCCCCGATCAGGAGCTTGAACTCATTGCGGACGTGCGAGACGATGTCGGCGTTGAACCTATCGCCCGCGATGCGGGCGTTTCGCGCATTCACGAGCCCCCCGAGCGAAATGACGCCGATGTCGGTCGTGCCGCCTCCGATGTCGACGACCATGCTCCCGTGCGGCTCGTGCACGGGCAGCTCGATGCCGATTGCAGCTGCCATCGGCTCTTCGATAATGTGCACCTCGCGCGCGCCTGCGGCGCGCGCAGCATCGCGCACCGCGCGCACCTCGACCGAAGTGATGCCGGAAGGAACGCCTACGCACACCCGCGGGCCCAGAAGTTTCGTGTGTCCCGCTTGCGCTTTGTTGATAAGGTACGCGAGCATTTCCGAGGTTACCTCGAAGTCGGATATGACACCTTCAACGACGGGTTGCACCGCGACGATGTGTTGCGGCGTTCTCCCGACCATTTCTTTGGCCTCTGCACCCACGGCGACGATTTGTCCTGTCTTTTTGTTCATGGCGACAATCGAAGGTTCGTTGATAACGATTCCGCGTCCCTTCACGTACACCAACGTGTTCGCGGTCCCGAGATCGATCCCGATGTCATTGGAAAAAAGTCCCAATAACCTATCTTTATATCTTCTTAGTGCATCCATGAACGTCATAGTTTTACGTTTGCATTGTCATTTTGCCTTTTGATTTTTGACTTTTGCATTGCCATTGATATGCCCGATAATGTCGTTCTCGGAAACGAATGCCGTCGAACCGTCAGCGCGCGAGACAACCTCGACGCCCCCCTCCGACATCGTTTTTTCCGAGATGATGAGCCGCTTCGGGATGCCGATAAGGTCCGAGTCGGCAAACTTCTCTCCCGCGCGCACATCTCGGTCGTCGTAGAGAGTCTCGATGCCGTTCTCGGAGAACACCTCGTATAGTCGATCAGCTTCCTCCTTAACGTCGCCGTTTCCGCCGGTGATCGCAACGAGGTGCGCGGCAAATGGCGCGACCGCCGGAGGCCACGCGAGACCTTTCGCGTCAGAAAAAAGTTCTGCAAGAACGCCCATTAGACGAGTCGGGCCGATGCCATAGGAGCCCATGATGACGTCCTCCTGTTTTCCGTTTTTTCCCTTGAAGCGCAAACCGAGTGCCTTCGAGAAACGGGTACCCAGACTAAAAATGTTCCCGACTTCGACGGCCTTCGCTTCCGTGAGGTCATTCTCGGAAAGCCCGAGATCTGCCAGCACTTCGGGGCGCATTACTTCTTTATCGACTGCGATGCGCTTCTCCTTGTTCATGTACACCGTATCCTCACCCACTTCGGAGAGA
>CAYVHJ010000038.1:0-5712 GCA_964451235.1 uncultured Candidatus Saccharibacteria bacterium
TCCTCATAAGCAACGACAGCGGCAACCCGCACTTTGCCGCGATGGTTGGCTTGCCAACGCTTGCCATCTTCGGGCCCGAGACGCCGTTTTTGTACGGGCCACTGGGGAACGCCGTGTGTCTCTATGAATTTTTTCATACGAGTCCGAGCATCACGGCGTACAACCACAAGAATCCGCCCGTCTCGGAAGACCCTTCGCTTCGGCGCATTTCACCGGAGAGGATCGTTGCGATGGCGCGGATTCTTCTTTCAGGCAAAGCACGCTACGGTACTGTTAACAACGAGATACCCTACATCATATGAGAGTCTTGGTGACGGGTGGGACAGGATTCATCGGCTCGAACATTGCGCAACGGCTCGTAGAGCTTGGGCACGAAGTGCTCGTCACAGGCACAGGGGGAGAGCAGACAGTACCGGCGCACATGATGCTCGTCGAGCTCAAAGCGCTCGAAAAAGATGCCAGCGCTTTAGGTAAACTCGATGCTGTCTTTCACGAAGCAGCCAACAACGATACAACGTTACTCGATAGGGAGGAGATGATGCGCGCCAATGTTGATCTCTCACTTTTCATCTTCGGGCGCGCGGCTGAAGCCGGGTGCAAGAAAATCATCTTTGCCTCTTCGACCGCTGTGTACGGCAATGGCCCGACGCCGTATAAAGAAGATCAAAAGCTACAGCTGCTCAATCCGTATGCGGAGTCAAAAAAAATAATGGAGGAAAAAGCTTTTGAGTTTGCCCGAGCGCATCCGGATATCAGAATCGTCGGCCTTCGCTACTGCAACGTCTATGGGCCGGGGGAGTCGCACAAGGGCAAGCGTGCCAGCATGGTCTACCAGCTGGCGCAGCAAATGAAAACCGGAAATCCAAAAATTTTTCGCGATGGTGAGCAGAAGCGGGATTATATCTACGTGAAAGACGTGATCACCGCCAACCTGCTTGCGCTTGAAGCAAAAGAAAATTGTATCGTGAATTGCGGCTCGGGGAGAGCAACCTCGTTCAACAAGCTTATCGAGACTCTCAACAAAACCCTAGGACTCAACCGTATGCCCGAATACATCGAAAATCCCTACCAAGAACGCTATCAAAACCATACCGAATGCGACACGGCGAAAGCGAAGAAAATGTTGTGTTTCGAGCCAGCTTTTAGCGTAGAAAAAGGAATCGAGGACTATGCACAGTACGGTCTGTACGCTCTCTAGTTGGCCGCGTACAGTTGCCATATGACTGCCAACGAATCGGGGGAGCTTAAAAGGATCTACGCTGGTAATAGCCTTCGGGGCAGGAAGGCGTGGAAAAGTGGGGAAGTAAAGACGGCGCCAAAAGATGACGAACGTGCCGAGAGGAATTTCTTTTTAAGCGTTGCATTCACGCCGGAATCGGAAGCGAAGATTAAGGAGATTTGTGATCGCATCGGGAAGATCGCGGAGAAACACGATGTCCCTTTAGTTCTTGCGGGCCGAGATTTCAGAGCCCATGCGACGTTGCAGGGCGGCGTACTCGAATCGAGCGATATTGAGGCTCGGAAAAAAGCCTACGGCGAGATTTATTTTGATCCCGCTGTGTTGCGAGAAGAGGAGAAGCTTGCCGGAGTCCCCATCGATTTCAAATTTGTCGTTACAAACGACAATAGCATTACGTTGACAGCCGTCGAGATTCCCGACCAAATTACGAAATTTCGCGCTCACGCAAAGGAAGCCGCAAAATCGCAAGGCGTAGCCATTCCTCCTTTCCGTGACATCATGCACATTACTCTCGCGCGGCCTACCGCGCTACCTGAAGAAGGTCGCGAGGAGAAACTTCGTGGATTTTTGCAAGATATGCTCACACTGCGGCGAGAACTTGCCAGAGATGACATATCCGCAAAGGAGGGGAGGCCCGGGGAGCCTATTACGTTGGTTGTCGATCACGTCTTTACTGCGCCGGTCAAGCGTCACACGCATGCGTTCACTACTTCGCGAGAGCTTGAAACGCGGCCAGAAATACTCTCGGTCGAGAAACTCAAGATGCTCGGCGACCGCATGCTAGAGATTGGCGAGTCAATGGTGAAAATGCAGGCATCTGTAGGGTCTAGGCTCAAGGAAGACGGAAGTCCCGTGACTGCCGCTGACCTCAAGTCAGAAACCGAGATAATCGAGATGGCCGAGCGTCTCTTTCCTGGATGGCCGACAGTCTCTGAAGAAACTAATAACGAGTCGGTCCCGATGCCCAGTTACAAATCCATAGACGGCTTGGATGGCACACGATGGTTTGTAGCGGGCTTGGAGGGGTGGTGTCTTTCGATTGGATTCGTCCGAGATGGAGAGCCCGTTGCGGGCGTTATTGTCCAGCCCTCGAGGAACCAGTGTTTTTTTGCTCTCAAGGGAGCGGGTGTCTATTCGCAGGAAGGCTCATCTCGGCGATGGAATCGATTTGTCCGCAGGCGTACCGATAGACCAATGTTTGGCACCGATCTTGATAGAACATCGGCTGGAGATCCTAACGATCCTTACTGGGCAAATGTTCGAAACCTTTCCGCAAAGCTTGGCGAGTATCCATTCAATTCGCCAAGCATTCCTGCTGCGTTGTTTGTCGCGCGTGGAAATTTCTGGGGCTGGATCACGAGAAATGCTAAGAATTGGGATGTCGCTGCCTCATACCCGCTCATAACGGAGCTTGGCGGAGTTGTCGAACAGCTAAACGGTGACTCACTTGCGTGGGATAGCATCAAAATGCCACCATTCCTCATTGCTGAATCGCGAGAACAGGCCGACCGAATTCTCGAAGCCCTAAAATCTGCGTGAAAGTGCCGGATGTCATTTTGGATAGTGGTGTCAGTGGATAGTGGTGGATAGTGGTGTTTCGGTTTAGAGGCAACGATGCGAGCGCCAGGCAGGCCCAAAGAGGGATGAAAACGGTACCTGACACCTGTCAGTCCAAAAGAACGCCAGCGAGCCATGCAACCGTAAAGACCAATCGGGGCATAGCGAATCTCCCTCGTTGCCGGTCCACAGACCACCCAAGACGTGTGTGGCCTGTCGCCGGCGGCGAAGCAGCGCGAATGCCGAGCGCCAAACCCCGTGCTGACTGTATTGTACCTTGGCTAACGACGAGTGCACGCTTGTTCTACTGATACCATCTCTAAATAACCCCTGAGCATAATAAAAAAGGAGTGCTCCGGATTGCCGGAGCACTCTAGGTCTTGGAACAGAGCTGGTAGGAACCGTGGATCAGACGTACTTGGCTCGTCGGTCAGCATCTAACTCAGTCAGCATGCCGCCTATGAGCGCCCCGGTACACTCTATGTTAGTTAATTGGTCGATCAGCTCTCCGCTTTCATCCTCAACATATCCATAGACCACGAAACTCTCGTCATCTACCAGAATGTGAATGATGAAAGAGGTGTCGTTCTTGAAAGCCAAATGTTGCCACTTAGCACCCGGGTACGTCGTCTCCGCAGCTTTTTTTGCGTCGTCGAACGTCATCTTGACCTCCGCGTCTTGTGTGACCTGCCCTCATGGACAAGTAGGACCAGCTTCCCGCAACACTATGCCACTTAATTAAAGTATTGGCAAGGGACTTGAACACAGCCATTTTTTAGTGGCATTCTTGCTTTCTTCGCCAGGCGGCACAAGGTTCTGCACGAGATCCGAAAATAATTGCAGATGACAATAACTCAAGCCTAGGCGGAAGTTATTATCATGGGGCCAGTGTGCGCTCCTTTACGAGTCTGACCACCTCGTCCATAGTGTTAGCGTACGCATCTGCTCCGGTTTGCTGATAGTTGGGCACAAGATTACCTCGGTAAACGATGACGAAGGCACCGGAAGCTTGTACTCGTGCCAGCTCTAGAAGCGGTTATTTGGAACGGCATTATTGCGTCACGGAATATATTTCCCATCCACAAGCGCATGTGTATTTCTTGCATCTGCCTGTCCCTTATAGGACACCAACCATTCATCCGCATTTTTCGACCGGTCCGCAATCTCACCCCTTCTTTTCCGCACCTCCTCTGCAAAGATTTTATTTCCTTCTACTGTTTCTCTTCGTCCATATTTCCTATCTCTTCCTTCCAGATATTCACCCGGAGACATAATTTCTTTCCTCTGTGTGCGCTGTTGTTGTGCATACGTTTGGTAATCCTTCCAAAAACTTACCCCCGTGACAATAAAGCATGCGTCTGCGTCTCTATGTATTCTCTCGTTAACCGTTTGAGGCTCAGCTTCGCCTGGGAGATACACATTATCATGTGTGCGAACAATATGACGAATCTCTTCGATAATGTGTATAGGTGCGATAGATTCCACCATCTGCCGTTCGCCAGATGTGCCCATCTTTTCAGCGTATTTCACAATGAGATGTTACCATGTGTACTTATCCCTTATCCACACGCTACGGTAGTCGGCAGCCGTTTTCTTCTTATACTTGACTTGAGGTGTTCTTACTATGCGTCTATGCGAATCGCCCGCCTCGTTTCAACACTAATCGTCGCAGTTGCTGTACTTGTTCCAGCAATATCATCAGCGCTGACTGCTGACGAGATACGGGCACAAATTCAGTCGTACCACGATCAGATCAGAGCGCTTCAACAACAACTCAACGAGCTTCGACGACTCCAAGATGCCACCAGCACCCCGCCCACCCCGCTTCCGCGCCTACGGGAGCGGCGCGCGTGCGCGCTCCTTACGCGCGATATTCCTTTCGGAAGCACGAGCGACGTGGTTCGGGCGATTCAGGAAGCGCTCGCGGAGGATCGAGCCATCTATCCGGAAGGTCTCACGACGGGATACTTCGGGCCGCTCACGCAATCGGCGCTTCAGCGCCTGCGCGATCGTCTCATCGCACAAGGATTTGCGACAACGACATTTCCCTTCGACGAGCGCACTCGCATCGGGCCGTGGCTGCGGGGACTCCTCGCGCGCCATTGGTGTTCGAGTGCGCCGCTCCCTTTCCCTCCGGCCCTAACGTGTCCTCTCCCCGCGACGACGACTCCGACTGAATCGTGTGCGGGGACGTGGGAGCGGCTGGAGGGTATGCGCGGCTGCCATGTTGGGTGGCGGTGCGTGCCGATTGCACACACGCTCAACCAGCAACCGTCTATTCAGAATTTTGAGGGCCCGACCGATCTTGTCATCCATGAGCCTGGGACGTGGACGGTGCAGGCGAGCGACCCGGAGAACGATGCGCTCACGTATCGGATCATGTGGGGCGACGAGAGCGTACAGGAGCAACTCCAGAGCTTTGCGGAACTGGACACCGGCGTCTTTACCTCGACAACAACTTTTACGCACACGTATGGGAGAGTGGGACGCTACGCCGTCCGCGTGTCGGTGCGCGACGGCGCCGGCAATACCGCGCACGCCATTGTGACTGTGAAAGTCAAGCAGCCCGACGTAGCGCTTCCTCTACACGAAGGGGAGCAAGAGGCGCCCATACCACCGTTTGCGGCACCGTGGATTACAGGCATTGGTGCGCAACAGCCGGACATTGAAAAAGTCCGTGCGCGCTTCTGTCCGTTTCTGGCGACTTTCAAGCGGGAACTTGCGGAAGGCGCCGAGGGGGACGACGTTCACACATTGCAGGAGTTCTTGCGAGCAGGAGGATTCTTGAACGTTGCCCCGACCGGCTACTTCGGCCCTCTCACGCGTAATGCATTGCTGCAGTGGCAGAGACCGCTTGCTGATCTTCCCATGCCGACCGGTATCGGTTACCCACCGGGCGCGCTGCATTGGGGCAC
>CAYVHJ010000039.1:0-5610 GCA_964451235.1 uncultured Candidatus Saccharibacteria bacterium
GATAATTAATTACGCCTAGGCGTAATTAATTATCATTACGTTTCTTTCTAAAAACGCGCTTCAGATAGAATCCAGTATGAGATCCGTCGGTTTTTGAAACTTCCTCCGGCGTGCCCTTGGCGACAACCGTGCCTCCGCCCGCACCGCCCTCCGGGCCGAGATCGATGATGTAATCGGCGCATTTCAAAACGTCGAGATTGTGCTCGATGACGACAACGGTGTTGCCGCGCTCAACAAGTGTTTGAAGTATCTGAATGAGCTTTGCGACGTCGTCATAGTGTAGTCCCACGGTAGGCTCGTCGAGGAGGTAGATGGTTTTGGTCGTGTGCGGCCGGTAGAGTTCAGAGGCAATTTTTACGCGCTGTGCTTCCCCACCGCTCAAAGTTGTCGCACTCTGGCCAAGCTCAAGATAATCGAGACCGACGTCCGAGAGTGTCCGCAGGCGATCAGCTATCGCCGGAATATCCTCAAAGAAATTGAGTGCCTCTTCAACTTTCATGGTAAGAATATCGTAAATACTCTTTTTTTTGTATTTCACTTCGAGAGTCTCTTTCATAAACCGCTTGCCGTTGCACACGTCGCACGTAACGTACACGGTAGGCAAAAAGTGCATCTCGACCGCGACGAGACCGTTCCCCTGACACGCCTCGCATCGTCCACCCTTCACATTGAACGAGAAGCGGCCGGGCCCCCATCCGCGCGCGCGAGCCTCCTCACTCATCGCGAACATATCGCGAATATGGCTCCACGCGCCTGTGTAGGTGGCCGGGTTAGAGCGAGGCGTGCGGCCTATCGGCGATTGGTCGATGAGTATGGAGCGGCTAAGATATTCTGTTCCCGAAAACTCAGCAGCGTTGTAGATCTTCGCACTCCGATAGCGCTTGTCGAAACGCGCCAGTAAATTGCGATGGAGAATCTCGTAAAGAAACGTCGACTTGCCAGATCCCGATACGCCGGTGACGCAGACCAATTTTACGAGCGGAACGTCCACATTCAGCTTGTCCAGATTGAACTTCGAGGCGCCTCGGATTTTTATCTTTCCGCGGTCGGCCATGCGGCGCTTCTCGGACATTTCGATCTTCGCTTCGTCCCGCAGGTATGCGAGTGTGCGCGAATCGGTTTTGTTCGTTTTTGCCGTTAAGAGATCATCGAGCCAACCCGAAACAACGACCCTGCCCCCATGCACTCCGGCCCCCAGACCAAGATCGACGATGTAGTCGGAAGCAAAGATCGTATCCTCGTCATGCTCGACGACTAAAACCGTATTCCCAAGATCGCGAAGACGTTTCAAGGTCTCAATAAGCTTGTCGTTGTCGCGCTGGTGAAGCCCTATTGTCGGCTCGTCCAAGACGTATAAAGCACCCACGAGACCGCTTCCGAGCTGGGAGGCAAGCCGGATGCGCTGCGCCTCGCCGCCGCTCAAGGTATTGGCCTTCCGATCGAGCGTGAGATACTCAATGCCGACATTGAGCATGAACTGTAAACGGCTCGTAATTTCTTTAACAACGACGTGTGATATCTCCCCTTCTTTTTTCGTCAGTTTCAGCTTTTTGAAAAAATCCATCGCGTCCTCAATTGAGAGCGAGGAGAGGCTGACGATATGCACACCCGCGGCCGGGCCATCGTGCCTCTCGGGCTGCTTCACATGTCCGAGAAAAACGTTGAGTGCTTCCGGTCGCAAACGCGCTCCATTGCATGCTTCGCACGGCTCATCGCCAAAAAAGTACTTCGTACCCAAACCTTTGCATTCGGGGCAAGCGCCATAAGGAGAGTTGAACGAGAAGAGCCGCGGCTCGACTTCCGGAAACGAGAACCCGTCGTACGGGCACATGAATTTCGCTGAAACGATATGCGATTCGCCCGCAGCATCCGTAATTCGAATCAATCCCTCTGATTCATGGAGAGCGCGTTCGATCGCCTCACTCGTCCGCTCATGCGTGCCCTTCGGGTCGTCTGCAAACTCCGAGACAAAGATTTCGTCCACCACGATATCAATGTCGTGCTTAAAATGTTTCTTAAGCTCAATCCGCTCGCGAAGTGACTTCTCCTGTCCATCAATAATCGCCTTCTCAAAACCTTTATTGAGCATATCGTAGAGAAGCTGGTAGTACTCACCTTTTCGTCCGACAACCACAGGAGACGATATCCGTATCTTCTCGGCTAATACTCCCGTAGTCAGCTTTCTCTTGCTCATATTCGGGTTTCGTAAACCCGAATATGGGTTTACGAAACCCAATATTTTCTCCAAGATTTCTTCGTTTGAGAGCTTCCTCACCTCCCTGCCACATACAGGGCAATGCGGATGCCCGATGCGCGCGTAGAGAACGCGCAGGTAGTCATAAATCTCCGTTATCGTTGCGACCGTTGAGCGCGGATTATTGGAGCGACTCTTTTGGTCGATGGAAATCGCTGGAGACAATCCTGAAATCTCATCGACATCCGGCTTCTGCATCTGTCGGAGGAACTGACGCGCGTAAGTAGATAGAGATTCCACGTACTTGCGCTGACCTTCGGCGAAAATCGTATCGAATGCAAGCGACGATTTCCCGCTTCCGGAAAGTCCGGTAAACACCACCATTTTGTTGCGCGGTATCTCTACCGTCACATTTTTCAAATTATGGGTACGCGCACCCTTAACGACAATTTTGTCGCTTCCGATGTCTTTTTTTGGTTCAGGCATATAACACAAACCGTCCCATCATGTGCGCGAGGGGGGACCATGCCTGCCGTCAGGTAGGGGTCGTAGCACTATATCACACGACCGGGATACCCCCGAAATCAGTCTTTCCAACTTCTTTATAAAGCTTGTTTGGGGCAAGTGCGGGTTTGTCGTCTTTTTCGACGACATAGTACGCGAAGCCGCGCATTTTTTTGACCATTTCGTAATTGGCATGAATTGGCATTGAAGACGAATCTCCTGCGCCCTCAATGGGACTGTTGTCGTTCGTAACGAACCACGTCTTTCCGATATTCACTGCAAGATGCCCCACGTGGGGAGGCATGTACACAGAATCTCCTGCCTTGACACGAATAGCTTTGAATTCCTCGACGACATCTGGCACGGCGGGGTCCGCGAGCTTCTGCTGGAGGATTATTCCCTCACCTGCGAGAACCCAGTACGTCTCGTCGAGCTCATCGACGTGGTAGTGGCCATACGTCTTTATGTATTCGCCGCCGACAGTGCCAGTCTCCCAGATGGTAATGTTCCCTTTCTCCGAGCCACCGCGGATCATGTGGTAGTGAATCGCAGGTCCCGACGCCTCCGGGTTCATCAAAACCTCTCTCATTTTTTCGTGCGTTCGCGCAGCGTAGAACTCGAACATGGTTTTTACAATACCACAGCTTCCTCTTTGAGCTCTATACCGAATTTTCCGCGCACGGCGTCTTTTATCTTCTGCGCAAGTTCCTTCACTTGCGCGGCGGTCGCGTTGCCGTCGTTTTTGAGGTAGTTGGGATGCTGTTCGCTTGCTGTCGCATCGCCCACACGCGCGCCCTTTAGGCCGACCTTCTCGATGAGCCATCCCGCAGGCACGCGACCTTCACGCGATTTGACGCCTTTTTCTTTCTCGAACATCTTGCGCACAGCTTCAGGCGCAACCGGATTCACGAAGAATGAGCCGGCGGCACGCACGTTCTGAATGTGCCGCCGTTCACGCTCATGGATAGTCTCCTCGACGAGCTGCCGGCTCGCAGCGGTATTCGACTTCTCGAGCTTCATCCAGATGCGCGTGATGATCCATTCAGGATGGTCTTTGAAAAAGCTGTGCCGGTATGCGAAATCGCACGCGTCGTTGTCGAATTCGCGCGCCTCGCACAGCTCCGCATCAAACGCTCGCACCCGAACGACAAAGTCTCTTATCTCTGGCCCAAATGCTCCGGCATTCCCGCGTACCGCGCCGCCGATAGTGCCCGGAATGCCAGCCAATTTCTCCCATCCGCCAATATCCCGATCTGCTGCCGTTTCGATGAGATGCAGGAGATTGCATCCGGCATCTGCCTCAAGCTCCTCGCCTGCAAACGAATAGTCGTTACTCACTATGTTGATAACGAGCGCGTTGAGCTCTTCGTCGGGAAGAAGCACGTTGCTCCCGCCCGAAAGAACGATTGGGCTGACTCCTTTCCCCCGCGCCCACGCAATAGCCTCCTTGATTTCCTCCTCTGTTTTCACCTCCACAAAATAGCGCGCGGTCTTCCCGATCCCAAATGTCGTCTTCGGCGCAAGCGGAATATGTTCTTGAATCGTAAGCATATGTTCGTTATCTCTTCTCCAACGCTCTAATTTCATCCCGAAGTATAGCCGCCGTTTCGAAATCGAGCCCATCAGCTGCCTCGTGCATCTGCCTGCGCTTTTCTTTGACCAACTTTTCTTTATCGCCGGTAAATGCATGAGCGTCCATGTCGGTGAGCTCCTTGATCGCTCGCTTGCGCGAGCGCTCGATGTCACCCACGATGTCATGGATGCGCTTCTCGATTGTTTTTGGCGTTATGTTGTGCTTTTTGTTGTACGCAAGCTGGATCTCGCGACGGCGGTTCGTCTCTCCTATTGCACGCTCCATTGAGCCAGTAGACGCATCGGCGTAGAGAATCACGCGTCCACGCACGTTGCGCGCTGCGCGGCCGATGGTCTGAATGAGGGAAGTTTCGCTGCGTAAGAATCCCTCTTTGTCGGCGTCCAAAATGCCTACAAGCTCGACCTCTGGCAAATCGAGTCCTTCACGTAAAAGGTTCACTCCTACTAAAACGTCGAATTCACCCTTACGGAAGTCGCGCAAGATCTCGATTCGCTCTATCGTCTTCACGTCGCTGTGCACATAGCGAGCCTTCACGCCACGCTCCACGAGAAACTGCGTGAGATCTTCGGCCATCTTCTTTGTAAGAACCGTGACCATCGAGCGCCCGCCTGCGTGCGGCTCGCCCGCGCGGGCAGGTGCACCACGCTTCGTCACTGTTTCGGCCTCGGCAATAAAATCCTTGACCTGCCCCGGATACCCGGAATATTCGGGTTTCGTAAACCCGAATTTCGGGTTTACGAAACCCGAACTTGATGGCTCCGAAACAATAGGACGAACGATGATCTCCGGATCCACGAGCCCGGTCGGCCTGATAACTTGCTCAACGGGTTTGTCGCTCCTTTGGAGCTCGTATTGCCCGGGAGTCGCGGAGGTATAAACTGTTTTCCCTACACGAGAAACAAATTCCTCAAAGGTAAGCGGGCGGTTGTCGACCGCGCTGGGAAGCCTGAAACCATGCTCGACGAGTGTTTCCTTGCGCGAGCGGTCGCCCGCATACATACCGCCTATTTGCGGGACGGTCACATGGGACTCGTCGATTACCGTAAGAAACTCGGGAGTGCCGTCTTTTCCATGGGGAAAGTAATCGAGGAGAGTGTAGGGAGGTTCGCCTGTCTGCCTCCTGTCGAAGTGACGAGAGTAGTTTTCGATCCCGCGGCATATGCCAAACTCGCGGATCATCGCTATATCCTGCCGTGTGCGCCGCTTGAGACGTTCAGCCTCCAATATCTTGCCCGCGTCGTTCAGATCCTTCAATCGCGCCTTCAATTCCTCTTCGATGCCGGCAAGCGCGGCATCCTGTACCTCTTTTGGCGTCACG
>CAYVHJ010000040.1:0-5552 GCA_964451235.1 uncultured Candidatus Saccharibacteria bacterium
ATCCGCGGGCTCCTCGCGCGCGAACTCGCATACAACATACGAGGCGCCGGCCGCCTGATCGAAGACGAGGCGCCGGAAGTCTGGCCGATTCTTGAAGAGGCCATCATGGACAAGCACGTGCTCTTAAACCGCGCGCCGACGCTTCACCGTCAGTCTATTCAGGCGTTCCGCCCCGTCTTGATCGAAGGCAATGCGATTCAGGTGCACCCCCTCGTGTGCCCCGCATACAACGCCGACTTCGATGGTGACGCGATGGCCGTGCATGTGCCGCTTTCGGAAGCAGCACAGCTCGAAGCCGCGAAGATCATGTCGGCCAACAAGAACATTCTGAAGCCGGGAAGCGGCGACGTTGTCGTTGCCTCGAAGCTCCTCGATATCGTGCTCGGATGCTTTTGGATGACAAAAGCCCTCGAGGGCGGGAAAGGCGAGGGGCAGAGTTTCCCGACCACCAACGCGGCGATTACCGCCTTCGACTTCGGCGCGATTGATTTGCGCGCAAAGATCAAGCTGCTTCCGGGAGAGAGCAAAAAGTACGCGCACTTCAAAGGCGTGGTGTTCGAGACAACGGTCGGCCGCCTCCTTTTCAACTCCGTGCTGCCGAGCGACTTTCCGTTCGTGAACGAGGAGATCACGAACAAGCGCATGCAGCGGCTGGTGCAAGATCTCGTGACGCACTACAAGCTCGATGGGATTCCCGCGATCCTCGACAAGATCAAGGCGTTCGGCTTCCGCTACGCGACCTACGCCGGCATTACGTGGTCTCTTTCCGACGTGGTCGTGCCGAAGAAAAAGGGCGAGCTCGTGCGCGAAGGCCGCGAGAAGGCGGCGAAAGAGCAGGAAAATTTTAGGGAGGGGCTTCTCACCGATGAGGAGCGTCGTAGGATGACGCTCGAAATCTGGAGCAAAGTTTCAGCCGACCTGCGTAAGCACGTGCTCGATTCGCTCGACAAAAATGGTTCCGTTCACGACATGATAACCTCCGGAGCGCGCGGCTCCGTCGTTCAGCTGCACCAGATGGCGGGCATGAAAGGTCTCATCACCAACCCGCGCGGCGAGGTCGTCGAGTTCCCCATTCTCTCCTCATACAAAGAAGGCCTCTCTCCGATTGAGTACTTCATCTCGACGCACGGCGCGCGCAAGGGGCTCGCGGATACCGCCTTGAACACCGCGCGCGCCGGCTACCTCACGCGACGCCTCTTTGACGTTGCGCATGACGTCGTCGTCTTGGAGAACGACTGCGGCACGCGTGAGGGAGTCGTGATCCGCCGGCCCGGTAAAGAAGATATCGGCGGCTCGTTTGCCGATCGAATTACAGGGCGCGTGCTTGCGGAGGAAGTTACTCTCTACAAACGCGGCACACCTCTGCGCCGCGACGACGCGAGAGCGCTTGAAGAGAGCAACGTACAGGAAGTAGCTGTACGCTCCCCGATGACGTGCAAAGTCGCACGCGGCGTGTGCCAGATGTGCTACGGTACCGACCTCACGACTGGAGAGCTCGTCGACCTTGGAGAATCGATCGGCGTCGTCGCGGCGCAGGCGATTGGAGAGCCGGGAACCCAGCTCACGATGCGCACGTTCCACACGGGAGGTGTTGCGACAGCGGGCGGCGACATCACGATGGGTCTGCCGCGCGTTGAAGAAATTTTCGAATGCCGCATTCCGAAACTTCCTGCCGTCATCGCGCGCGTTTCTGGCGTCGTCTCTGACATCGTGAAAGACGGACAGGAGACAGTCATCATGATCCTTCCCGAAGGCGTCTCCGGCAAAGCTGCCGGAAAGACGACAAGAGCCGCGAAGCGCGAGACTGAATACCGCGTGCATCCACTCCGCCAGATCCTCGTCAAAGAAGGGGAAATTGTCGCGAAGGGTGATTTTCTCACTGACGGTTCTGCCGATCTCGAAGAGCTCTTCGCGCTCGCCGGTTCGGAGCGCTCGCAGGAATACATCATCAGCGAAATCACGCGCATCTACGAGCTGCAGGGTGTTTCGACGGCGCGTAAGCACCTCGAGGTCATCGTGAAGCAGATGTTCTCGCGCGTTTCCGTCACCCATGCGGGCGAAACCGGCATTTCTGCGGGCGATATCATTGCTGACTTTGAATTCGAACGTCTCAACAAAGAGGCGAAGGAGAATGATAAAGAGCTCGCACGCGGAAAGGCGCTTCTCCTCGGTATCACGGAGGTCTCGCTCACGCGTGCCTCGTTTCTCTCTGCGATTTCCTTCCAGAACACGCCGCGCAAACTCGCCGAAGCGGCCGTCTCCGGAGCAGTCGATCGTTTGGTCGGGCTCAAGGAAAACGTCATCATCGGCCGGCTGATTCCCGCTGGCACGGGCTTTAAGGGGAGCAAAAAGCACGAAATGGTGCAGCAGATGGAAGCCGAGCTCGCGGCCAAGGAGCCACTCGAGGTGCCCGAAACGGAGCGCGAAAAAGTCGAGCGATAAATATGAGATATAGTGGTTTACGAAACCACTAATATTCTAGACGATACTCCTTAATTGATCTCGCTTCGTTCGATTGTAGGAAGGATGAAATCTCCTTTTTATAATCTTTAAAAACGTCTGAAAACAGTTCCATGGTGAGAACCGATGGAAAGTTGTGCACGCCAGCATAATCGAGATAGCTGCTCCACTTATATTTTTCGAGATTTTGTAGTGCACTAGTTGCGTTCAGCAACTTTTTCTCCCGCCAACCCTTGCCGTCTCGGGAGAAGTCCAGCGGATTGGAATGGAGGTAACTCAGAATGTGCAGAAAATGCGCGTCCGTATTTATGAGGATTTTTTTGGTTCGACCTTGAAAAAGAGTACCTTTCCGTTTGTATCGTTCGTTGAAATAATTAGCATACCCGACATTCAAGCGACGAATAAACTTGGTCAGTCCGCCGTCAACCCGCTCTGATATGAGAAGGTGATAATGATTTCCCATAAGGCACCACGCGTGTAGATCAACGATTCGATCTTTCTCCATATAGTGGTCTCGTAAACCACTATATTGTGGTGCTCGGTACCAGACGTTTTTTGCATTCTCAACATCATTAAATTCCCACATGTCGTGCACAAAGCGTGCTCGATCCTTATTATCGAGAAACAGAGTCCTTTTATCAACGCCACGATTTAATATATGATACAACTCCATAGAAACCATCATATATTAGTGGTTTACGAAACCACTAATATGCTGTGGGGAAAAGGCATAATAGCTGCATGGCAGACACCGTGCAACAAATAAAAGACCGACTCTCAATTGTCGATGTTGTTTCGCAGTACGTGAAGCTGGAGAGGAGCGGGGCAAATCTGCGCGCACGGTGCCCGTTCCACGCAGAGCGCACGCCGTCGTTCTTCGTCTCGCCCGAGCGCGGCACGTACCACTGTTTTGGTTGCAACGTGGGAGGTGACATTTTTTCCTTTGTGGAGCAAATCGAGGGGTTGGACTTTAAGGGCGCCTTAAAGGTACTTGCCGAAAAGGCCGGTGTGCCCCTCGTCTACGGGCGCGCAGATAAGCATAAGAAAGATGAGCGCGACCGTCTCTTTGAGCTCATGGAAATCGCAACGATATTCTATGCGTCGCGACTCGGTGACGAAGCCCGGACGTATCTCCGTGAGCGTGGGCTAAATGACACCACAATCAAAACATTTCGCATAGGTTTGGCAGGCGAAGGCTGGAGCGACCTCGTTGATCAGCTTAAAGCCAAGAAGTTTTCCGAAAAAGAAATGCTCGATGCCGGCATTGCAAAGCGGACCGAGCGCGGCGGCCTGAACGACAAATTCCGCAACCGCATTATGTTTCCAATTGCCGATTCAGCCGGCCGCATCGTTGGGTTCTCGGGGCGCATCTTCCCGACACTCGCTAGGGCGAGTGACGGGCAGGTGGCGAGAACTGACGGCGGATTTGAACCACCTAAGTACATGAACTCTCCCGAAACACCGCTCTTCCACAAATCACGCATTCTCTACGGCCTCGACAAGGCGAAGCTCTCCATACGGAAGCACAACTGCGCTGTTTTGGTAGAAGGGCAGATTGATCTTTTGGCTTCACATCAAGCCGGCTGGGGGAACACGATTGCCGTTTCCGGCACGGCATTTACTCCCGAGCACGCTATTATCGTTCACCGTCTCACGGACAACCTCGTGATCGCACTCGACGCGGACGAGGCCGGTATCAAGGCGGCGAGCCGCAGTGCGCGGACCGCTCTTCAGGCGGGGCTCAACGTGAAGGTTGCGGCGCTTCCGAGTGGGCTTGACCCGGCCGATTTGATATTGAAAGAGGGACCGGATGCGTGGCGCGTGGTAATACGAGGCGCCGAGGACATTATTCAGTTTCTCCTGAACACACTCGAGAAACATCTCCCGCAGAAAAACCGTTTTTACGCTGCGGTCAATCAGGTGGTCCTGCCGTTCGTCCGCGATATTCCGAATCCTTCAGCCCGTCATCGTTATGTTGTCGATATAACGCGAAGGACCGGATCGACGGAGCGCGCAGTCGAAGAAGAGATGGAGAAATTGCCCGAGACACCAGTTGCCGATTTGTATTCTGTCAAAGAAGAACCGGAGAGGGGTTCCGATTCCTTCGGCAGGCCGCGGCAGGCGTTTTCGGTATTGCTCTGGCAAAAGGCACTTCCGAAGTCCGAGCTCGATCTCGATGCCTACGAGCGCGAGCTTGAAGAAGCTCTCGGAAAAGAGGCGATGGATGAACTGAAATCGCTTTCAGCGACAGAACAGGAGAAATTGCGCTTCGGTGCAGAGCGGATGTATGGGGGGAGTTCTGCCCTCAAGACGGAGACGAAGACACTTCTCAATGTTCTCCTCAAGGAGCGGCTCTCGCGCGAGCTTGCAGAGGCGACCGCGGCCTTGAAAAGGGCCGAACATCAGGGCAACGAGGAGGAGGTGGCTGTGTATATGTCTGTGTGTAACGTGTTGACAAGGCGGATTGCGAGGCTTCACGAAGTACTGTAGAGTAATCCACTTAGTCTTCCCGCGTCTTCATAGTGAATACAGGCGGGAAGTCTATTCATAAGCAAACTGTCTCCCTCGGGGAAAGGGAGGGGATTTGTGCGCTTTGTATATACCTATGGCAAAAAAGAAAAAGACGAACAAAAAGAGAGTGAAGGCGCGAAGCACCGCACGTTCGCGCAAGAGCGCACGGCGGGCGGGCTCGCGTCGCACGAAAACGAAAGTGCGTGTGCAAAAAGTTGCTCGCAAGGAAGTGAAGCGCGGCAAACCAGCTACTCCTAAAATATTGAGCGGCAAAGCTATACAAAAAGTAAATGCGAAAATCGACGCGCTGACCCGCCTCGGGAAGCTGCTGTCCATCGGGTCGCACGACACGCACTGGGGGCGGATGGATCTCCGCCACGTCTACCAGAAGAACATCCGCGTGATCGGCACGAACCTGGGCTCCATCGTCGAGCTCCGCCAGATCCTCGATCACGTCGCGACCGGGCGGCTCCGGCCCGCGATCGATCGGACGTTCCCGCTGTCCGACGCGCGGGCCGCCGTCCAGTACGTGCTGGATCGCAAGCAGAAGGGCAAGGTCCTGCTGATTCCCTGAGCGCGCC
>CAYVHJ010000041.1:0-5548 GCA_964451235.1 uncultured Candidatus Saccharibacteria bacterium
CTCCGCGATCAAATACGACACGCGCGGGTCGTCCACGTAGTCCATTGGATTGATTTTAATTTCGCTCATAGGTAGTCGGAGTATGAGGAACGGGGTATGAAGTAAGAATAGCAGTGAACCTGCTTTCTTCTTACTTCGCCCTTCTTACTTCTTACTTCTCTTTGCCTTCGGCTTTGCGGCAGCAGCACGCTTTTTGAACCTCTCGACGCGTCCGGCGGTGTCCACAATGGTGGCCTTGCCGGTGTAAAACGGGTGCGAGGCACTCGAGATCTCGACAGTGTAAAGCGGATATTTTTTGCCGTTATCCCACATGTCTGTCTTTTCTGTCGCTACGGTCGAAGCAATCAAAAAACGCTTCCCCGACGAGGAGTCCTCAAAAATCACCGGTCGGTATTCCTTTGGGTGAATATCTTTTTTCATCGCCGGAGATTATACGGAAATCGCGCAAGATTTCAACCCTCCACCTCTACCGGCCCTCTAGGATATCAATGTCTTTCTGGTATTGATCGGCAAAGGCCATCACGTCATCGCCGTAAAAAGCGTAGGCCGCCTTTTTTGCGTTCGTCCAGCCGGCGAAGTAGCGAAGCGCCGCGAGACGCTCGGCCTCGCGCGTACCTCCGTCAGCGCCGTTGTCGGCCATGAGAATCGAGGAGGCAAAGATGGCAGTGCGCGGCGTCCACGGATTTGGAGGATTCTGTCCCGTCGCGCGCGCAATACGATCTTTATACTGTATCCACGTCGAGGGAATGAATTGCGCCGGACCCATCGCGCCACCCCACCCATAGCTCGGCCTTTTTGAAACGGGCATCGAGTCGGGATTGAGTCCGAGCTCCGCAATAATCTGCTCAAAAACCGGCTGATCGCGCGTGGGATGCATATCGGTCCTCCAGTTCCCCGTGCCGATGTTCTCGCCGAGGTTTGTCTCCTCGCGGAGAATCGCGAGAATGAGCGCAGGACGCACACCGGTCACCGCCGACGCTTCCTTAGCATACTCATACGCGGTACCGAAAGGGATCGCCTTGGAGTCGCGCAGCTCGAAGAGTGCGGCCCGAATGACCGCTGCCTGATGCTCCCGATCGGCGATCAGCTCCTGATACACTTTCTCCTGTCCCTTCGTCATGGTTAGTATCTGCTGTTTATCCTTTTCGCGCTTTTCGATCGCCTGCTTCTCGAGAACCTGAATACGACGCAGTTGCTCCTCCTCGCCCTGCTTCTCCTCCAAAACCTGCTTGCGCGACGAAAGATCGGAGCGAAGCACAGACATCTCGTCAAACGAGCGGTCGAGATCCCGCTGGAGCGTCTCGTAGTTGTCGATGTCCTGAAATAAGTCGGAGAGCGTACCCGCAAGCACGAGCTCGGCGAACGATGTGTCGTCTATTTCCCGCGTGCGGCGGATGAGCTGCGCGAGCGACTGCTCGCTGCGCGATACCTTCTTATCCACTTCGCCGATCGCGGTCTTTTTCACGGTGATGTCGTCGCGCAGCTTGGATATCGTGAGATCGCGGTGCTTGATCTGCTGCTTGGCAACAGAAATTTGACTATCGAGAATCGCAATATCGCGCTCGAGTGAGGCGCGCTCCTTCTGCTTTTCTGAAAGCACGCCGCGCTTTTCCACGATGTCACGTTCGATTTCCGCGAGTTGGCTCTCAAGGCGCGCCCGCCGCTCTTGCAGCGTCTCCGCTTGCGAAGGAACAGCAAAGAAACTTACAGAACCTGTAACGATAAGCAACAGAAAGAGTGCCCCGACAGCAATTCGGATATGCATCGCAAAATTATAACAGAGCTATTTGGCTTCCTTTTTTTGCTCCTCCTTCTTTGCTCCGGGTTTCTCGGCTTCCCCGACATCGTCGGCCGCACCCTCGGCGGCTTTCTCTTCACCGATGATGACAGTTTCAGATACCGGTACCACCTCGACTGGCTCTTCCTTAAATTCCTTCACGGAAGCAACAATTTCATCCGCAGATGCAACGAGCGAAGCGGAAGGAGGCAGGCTGATGTCACGCGCAACGATGTGATCTCCCACATTCTCGAGTCTTGAAAGGTCGACAATGAGGCTGTGCGGAAGCTCTTGCGGCGTGACCTCGATCTCGACTTCGTGCAGCGCCTTCACGATGATGTGGCCGAGTTTTTCCGCGGGAGCCGCGCCCGTAAATTTGAGCGGCACCTTGATCTTCACTTTCTTCCCCTTTTCGAGTACATAAAAATCAACGTGCAGAAGTTTGCCTGTCACGGGATGAAACTGCGCATCGTGAATGAGCGTATCTTTGTCTTCTCCAACGCCCTTCAATGTAACGATAGCTGTCTCACCTGCCTCCTTCCAGACATGATCGAGTTTCCTCGCGTCGATAGAAATCGGCGTCGTCTGCTCTTTCGGGCCGTAGAACACAGCAGGTACAGCACCGGCCTTCCGCACCATGTCCGCGGAAACCTTCCCGTCGCGTGGCTTTACCTCAAGCGCCGTTGCCGACATAACGCGCGGATTATACGCAAAAAATGCCACGGTGCAACCTCGCCGTGCTACACTTTTCCCATGGCGTACGACATTCTGGCTATCGGCGACACGACGATTGATGCCTTTATTCGTCTCAAGGACGCAAGCGTGCACTGCGATATCAACCACGAGAACTGCATGCTCAGCATGCGGTTCGCAGACAAGATCCCTTATGAATTCGTCGAGGAAGTGCCGGCCGTCGGGAACGCCGCAAATGCGGCCGTCGCATGCGCGCGTCTCGGCCTCAAAGCTTCCGTTCGCGTACACGTGGGGAGAGACGAGAACGGCCAAAAATGTATTGATTCGTTCAAAAAGGATGGCGTGGACACCTCGCTCGTTGTGAGCGAACAAAACAACAGGACAAACTACCATTACGTACTCTGGTACGAAGATGAGCGCACTATACTCATCAAACACGAACACTACAACTATGCGTTCCCGAAGATTGCAGAACCACCGAGCTGGATCTACCTCTCTTCTGTCGCCGAAGGAACTCTCCCCTACCACCAGGAGATTACCGCGTACCTCAAAGCACAATCGGAGCTGAAACTCGCCTTCCAGCCCGGAACATTCCAGATGAAGCTCGGCGTTGAGGCACTAAAAGATCTCTACGCGCACACTGAAATCCTTTTTTGCAACAAAGAAGAATCGCAGCGTATTTTGGGAACGAAGGAGAAAGATATCAAAACGCTCATGCAAAACATTCGAGCGCTCGGTCCGAAGATTTCTGTAATCACCGACGGAAGGCGTGGCGCTTACTTGCAAAGCGTCGAGGGTTCATGGTATGCGCCGATGTATCCGGATCCCGCTCCGCCGAAGGAGCGCACGGGCGCGGGAGACGCGACGTCTTCGACAACCGTTGCCTACATCATCAAAGGTCTCCCGCCGCAGGAGGCCCTCCTTCGCGGCCTCATCAACTCCGCCAACGTCGTGCAGGAAATCGGCGCACAGAAGGGCCTCCTCACCGCCGCGCAAATAGACAAGTGGTACGCAAAACGTCCGGCAGATTTTAAAGCAAATCCAATCTAGTCTGTTGTATTTCGGATGCCATGGTCTAGAAAATGAAACGGCCTAAAGATTGAAGTGTCGCTTGAGCTCTGAATCATTTTCGACCTCGTCCGCGATAACGAGCCTCAGCTCCGATAGCGATAATCCAAAAAACTCTCGTAGGAGATCTATCTGTTCGGAACAGTCAAATGGGTGAACCCAAACACTTTTTTGAAGCATAGTCGCGCCAATCCTGCGGATGAACGCCCGAAAGGCATTTCTCTTACTTCTTTCCTCCGCCGCGATATCAAACAGGATCAATCGCCACTTTCTGTCCCAAGCCCTTGGCCGCTCTATGGGTCGCGAAAGCAGTCGGCGGGCGCGAGCAGTCAACGCGCGACGTTTCCCAAGAGAGGTAAGTCCAATATGGACGCGTCTGCCTGGCAGAGAACGCATGGTGATGTATTTCTTGCGGGCCAAATACAGACCATATCCTAGAAGTTTTCTTCGTCTATTCTTTTCATGAGCCTTGAGCATAAATCCGACTCCTCCAAGAGCAACCAAAAGAGCCGGGGCCGCGGAAAGTGCAATAGTAATGCCTCCCGCCACGAGAAGCGCTTCCAGTATTCCTCGCGGCGTGTCATCGAAGAGTGTCCCTCGGAACTGTCTTATTTTTTGTACCATGGTATCAATAATACAACAGCTGCTGTGAACAGTATTTCCAGTATTCCTCTACCGATCTAGTCTCTGTTAGAGCGCCGTGTTGCCTTCTTCACCGCCGCCACAATGTCCTTCACTCCCATGCCATAGTGTTCGATCAGCTCCTTCGCCTCGCCTGATTGACCGAACTTGTTGTGCATGCCGACGAACTCCATCGGAGTCGGCTGCTCGCGCGCGAGGAGCTCGGCTATTGCTCCACCTAGTCCTCCATGCACCTGATGCTCCTCGACTGTCACGACCGCGCCGCACTCGCGCGCGAGCGAAATGATTTTTTCTTCATCGAGCGGTTTTATGGTGTGGACGTTTGCGACAACAACAGAGATATTTTCTTTCTCGAGATCGCGCGCGGCGAGAAGCGCGTTGTAGACCAAGGACCCCGTTGCAAATATTACCGCCCCCAAAGGGTAACCCTTTGTTGTAGAAGGGTTACCCTTTGGAGACCAAAGGACATTCGCTTTTCCTACCTCAAAGGGCGTCTCGGCGGTCGTCATGATCGGCGTCTTCTCGCGGCCGAAGCGCATGTAGACGGGCGAGCCGAGCTTTGCCGACGCGATCGTCGCTTTTCTTCCCTCTTCCGAATCGCACGCAGATATGACAGTAAAGCGCGGAAGCGCACGCATCATCGCGATATCTTCGAGGGCCTGATGAGTCGCGCCGTCGGGGCCGACAGAAACGCCTGCATGCATGCCGCAGACGACGACGGGCACATTGTTCAAGGCGATGGTCGTTCGTATTTGTTCCCAATTTCTCCCGGGATTGAACGCGGCATAGGAGGTAGCGAATGGGATCTTCCCGTAGTTGGCCATTCCCGCCGCGACCGTCACCATGTTTTGCTCCGCAACACCTACTTGCACGAAGCGCTCGGGAAACGCTTTCTGAAAATGGTGTGCCTGCGTACTCTCTGCGAGATCAGCCGTGAGAACAACAATGCGCTGATCTTCCTTCCCTGCTTCGACGACGCCTTTGCCGAATCCCTCACGCGTGCTCGCGAGGCCGGGTTTGTCAAAAATGTTCTCGGCCAATTTTGCGCTTGGATCAATCATGATGGTCTGTTCGCTCGAGTTCCTGCAAAAATATTTCCTTCTGCTTGTCGGACGGAATTTTGTCGGTCGGGCCCTTGCCGGGCGGATTCCCGTGCCAGCGGTAATCATTTTCGATCGAGGGCACGCCTTTACCGGGCGTTGTGTGTGCGAGGATCAATGTCGGTTTCTCTTTGATGGAGCGGGCTTCGTCGCATGCTGCGACGAACTGCGCGATATTGTGTCCGTCGATCTCGATAACGTGCCAGTTGAACGCGCGATACTTATCGGCCAGCGGTTCGAGTGGCATCACATCTTCGGTCACGCCGTC
>CAYVHJ010000042.1:0-1331 GCA_964451235.1 uncultured Candidatus Saccharibacteria bacterium
ACGAACATTTCGACAAATTCTGAACCAGAGATCGAAAAGAACGGCACGCCAGCTTCTCCCGCGACAGCGCGAGCCAAGAGGGTTTTGCCAGTTCCACTTGCGCCCATAAGCAAAACGCCTTTGGGAATCCGTGCGCCGATCTGAATGAACTTCTTTGGATGCTTCAAGAAATCAACAATCTCCAGCAGTTCGTTCTTCGCCTCCTTCGCACCCGCGACATCGGCAAATGTGACACGCTGCGCATGATCTTCCGGCGAAATGAGCCGCGCCAAGGAGCGCCCGAAGGTAAACGCCTGCATGCCCGCGCCGCGCATCTGACGCGAGAGAAACCAGATAATGCCGAAGAGAAGAATGATGGGTAGGATCAGGGGCGCGAGCGTGAGGAACCAGAAACGTACACCGCCCTCATCTTGTATTTCGATGTTGACGGCAGCAATACTCTCTTCAGAAATATTGTAATTCTTGAGGGTTTCTGTGAACGATGCCTCTGACTCTTTCCGCGACGTCTTTGTCGTCTCGTCTTTATACTCGGCCGTAACACGGTCCCCTTCGACCGTGATGGTCAAAATTTTTCCCGCCTCTATGTCGGTGGCTATCTGTGAAAGCGGCACGGATTCGCTCTGCGGCGCGATGTATTCGCGCACCAGGGAATAGCCAGTCGAGAGTACGAGAAAAACAGCAAAGGCCATCGCCAGCTGCATCCAGATGGAAGGCCCCTGCGGCGCTTTAGGGCTGCGTCCCTTACGCGGTTTTTGGCTCTGCTCTGTGGGATTTGCCATGACCTGCGAGTTATATCATAAGTTGCTTCAGAGCGGTATAGTATCGGGATGGCGCTGATAGAGAACAAAAAAGTTGGACTCGATTACACCATACTTGAGGAGCTGGAGGCGGGTATAGAGTTGCGCGGCTTCGAAGTGAAATCGCTCCGCGCAAAACGCGGATCTCTGAAAGGCGCGCGGGTAATCGCGCGCGGCGGCGAAGCTTACCTCGTCGGCGCCTCAATCCCGCCGTGGCAGGTCGCAAACGCACCGAGCTCGTACGATGCAGAGCGTCCGCGGCGCCTCTTACTTTCACAGGCAGAGATTGCGCATGTGGCTTCTGCAGAAGGCGAAAAAGGGTTGACAGTAGTGCCCATAAAAGTGTATAATCGCGGACGAAAACTGAAACTTGCTATCGCGATCGCCCGCGGTAAGAAAAAAGAAGACAAACGTCAAACCATCCGGGCGCGCGAGGAGAAACGGCGGATGGCGAGGTTAAAACATTCTGCGTAGCAGAATGTTTGCCACCCGACCCGTTAGGGTCTAGGATAAGAACTTTGAAAATTAAATAAC
>CAYVHJ010000042.1:1431-5365 GCA_964451235.1 uncultured Candidatus Saccharibacteria bacterium
CCAGCCACTCGTAAGGAGTTTGAGTTGCATTTTCTGTTCACTGTTTACTGTCAACTGTTAACTTGGGTTCCTTGGGGGTGACTGGCTTCGACGAAGAAATCGGTGTGTGCGTGCGCGCGGCAAAGGTGCGATCACCTTTCCAAACAATCGCAACATTCAAGTGCGAACAAAGTAGCATTTGCGCCTGCTTACGCCTAAAGCTAGTGGGCCGTCCACGGATGTAGAGCTTGAGTAAATCTGCTGGACGTCATTCTTCAAGCACTGATACGCGAGGTCCTGCACGTATCTAAGAATCGGACTCGACATGTCGCGTTTCTGATCATCTTTTATTCGACATGTTTAAACCTCTAGATGATCTACGCAGCCTAGATACGCGCATTCACTTTTCTTCGGACTCGGGATCATTCCCCGACACCTCCACTGCTTCGCAAAAAGCCCGTACAACGCGCGGGCTTTTTGATTTGCAGCAGAGACCTATCGTGCCCTCGCAAACGAGATTTCCTGCGGCCCTGCAGCGTAGGGTGCGACTTGATACACCTGAAAGATAAAGGTGACCTGATCCGGACTCACAACGAATGTGCTGTAGTTCTCCGGCGTCGGATCCGTGCCCTCGGGCGCGATGATGTCGGCGCCGAGTTTCGCGGTGAGTTCCGCCTTCGCGGTTTCTGCAACTTTCTCGAGCGAGAGGCCGATCATAGAAAGCGCATCATCGAGCGTAAGTTGGTTTCCGGTTTCGCGATCGTAATTCAATCCATAGATAACTGCGTTCCGATGTGCGCCACCCGTGTACGTCGAGACGATGAGCTTTGCGCTCACCACACCTGCGCTGACGTATGCCGAATCGAACATACTTTGGAACTCATACTGCGTGACTGCCGAATCGGGGGGAGGTGGGCCTGCGGCCGTATCATTTTTGAATTCTGTTACCGCACCTTCGACAGCTGCTTTAATGTCCGCGTCGATCGAGGCGATCCCGAACTGCGGATACTTTGCATCAACGGTGTATGTATCCGTATCCTCACGCTCCGTCGCGGTTGCGACCTGCACACCCGGAAGGATTTGGGAAACAGCAGGCAGACGCGTCAATCCCTTATAAAGCGCGTAGCCGCCGCCAAGCACCACGAGAACAGCCGCGATGACGAGCGCTTTATTCATAGCTCGATTATACAGAGGACAGAGACGAATGCTCGTTTACACCACAAGCATACAGAGCGGTCAATCAAGTGCCCGGGCGATAAAAGCCTTAATTTCCGTCACGTTAGGATCAAGTACCTTGAATCGTTCTGGCAATTCGGAAAGTTTCTTGAAATTCTCGGGTATCGAAGGCTCACGACCTATCGCCTCGCGGATTGTCGCGGCGAATTTCGCGGGCTGCGCCGTTTCGAGACAAACAAGAGGAATGCTCCTTTCGCGATGTTCGAGCCCTACTTTCACTCCATCGGCCGTGTGCGGATCGATGAGAACATCGTACTTTTCGTAGATGGAGCGGATCGTCGCAAGGCGGTCGGTGTGTGTAGAAGAGCCGGCGACGAAATCGTCCCGAGTGGCACTCTCCCGCTCCGAATCCGAAATCTCGAACGAGCCGCGTTTGTTGAGATCATTCCACAGCTCTGCCATGCGCGCTGCATCGCGGCCCACGAGATCGAAGATGTATCGCTCGAAATTCGACGCCTTGGAAATGTCCATCGAAGGAGAGGACGTTGCGTGCACTTCCTTGCCCGTTCGCGGCCGATATACGCCGGTTGCGAAAAATTCTTCGAGCACGTTGTTCTCATTCGTCGCGAGAATCAAATGCTTGACCGGCAGTCCCATGCGCTTCGCAACGTATCCCGCGAGAATGTTGCCAAAGTTACCTGTCGGGACGGAAAACGAGACGAATTCATCATTCGATTTCGTGGCACGAAAATAGCCCCAAAAATAGTAGCCGACTTGCGCGGCAATTCGGGCCCAATTGATTGAATTCACCGCACCGAGTTGATATTTCTTTTTGAATTCCGCGTCCTCGTTTATCTGCTTCACAATATCCTGACAGTCGTCGAAGGTTCCTCGGACGGCGAGATTGAAGATGTTTGGATCCTGCAGCGTGTACATTTGCCTACGCTGAAATTCACTCGTGCGACCAAGTGGCGAGAGCATGAAGACCCGCACGCTATTCTTTCCCCGCATCGCATATTCGGCCGAGGAACCCGTGTCGCCTGACGTCGCGCCGAGAATGTTCAGCTTCTTGGCCTCCTGTTCAAGCTCGTACTCGAACAGACGACCAAGAAACTGCAGCGCCATGTCCTTGAATGCGAGCGTTGGACCTTGGCAGAGATCCAAAAGATACAGTCCGTCTTGAAGTTTTTTTATTGGGACGATCTCATCACTTCCAAAACTCTCTTTCGTATATGTCTCATTCACGATCTTTCTCAAACCGTCCACCGGAATGTCGTTTGCGTACTTCGAGAGAATCGTAAACGCAAGCTGCAGATACGTCATGCCGCGCATTGTCTCCAGCTCTGCCGCTGAAACATGCGGATATTCCTCGGGCACATACAATCCTCCGTCGGAGGCAAGCCCTTCGAGCAAGATCTCCGAAAACCCCTTCGGCTCCGCCTTCCCGCGCGTCGAGATGTAGCGCATGGGTTAGAGTTTCAAGCGATATGCATTCGTATCGCGCAATTCAAACCCCAATTTTTGATACATCTTGTTCGCAATTTCGCGTTCACGACGACTCGTAAGTTGCAGTGAATACGCACCACGGGCCCTGGCTCTTTCTATCATCTTTTGGCAGAGCAGCTTTCCCAACCCTTTGCCGCGCTGACTTTCGTCGACAATGACGTCTTCGACCCCTGCAGCCTCGCCTTCAATCCGCCGCAAGAGTGTGAGTGTCGCCATTCCGACTATGCTACCTCCGTCTTGTGCAACCCAAAGCTCGGCCGCGGGACTCGCGACCAATGCCTGAAGTAGTGCGAGAGAGCAACTCTTTTTCGCATCAAGCTGTTTTATGAGCGTATTGATTTGATCGGATATTTTCTGATTCGCCCTAGTGAGCCGCACGATTTCCGCCATCTCGGCATAGTACCGCCGAAGCTCTTTCGCTACAATGTCGGGATGAGACCGCCCGTGTTTACTTTCATCGGGATTATTGTGGCATTCGCCCTTGGATTTTATGTTGGAAGTTTTTCTAAGACGCCTCAATCAGGCATTCAAACCGAGCCTATGTACGAAGCGTCATCTACAACAACTGGCGTCACAGACAATTCCGAACATGAGTGGTATCCGGTCGTAAAAGTAATCGACGGCGACACGTTCGCCGTCGCGATGGATGGGAGGAACGTGACGGTCAGGCTTATTGGAATCGATACGCCCGAATCGGTGGATCCACGAACGACGGTACAATGTTTCGGGCGCGAAGCATCGCAAAAAGCGAGAGAGATTCTCTCTGGCACGACAGTGCGGCTCGAAAAAGATCCTTCGCAGGGAGAATTGGACAAATACGGGCGGCTCTTGGCGTATGCGTTTCTGCAGAGCGGCATGAACATCGCCGAGTACATGATCGTCGAGGGATACGGGCACGAGTATACCTACAACCTGCCCTACAAATATCAGACTGAATTCAAGGCGGCCGAACAAAAAGCACGCGAAGAGAAAAAGGGACTTTGGGCCGACGACGCCTGCATGAACGACTTACGAAGTCGTTCATTACCTCCGGCATCCATGCCATCCGAGGGTGGACAATACGAATGTTCGCGCAATGCGTACAACTGTTCAGACTTCGCAACGCAGGCAGAGGCGCAATCCGCCTTTGAATCCTGCGGCGCAGGCGCGAACGACATTCACAAACTCGATGCCGATGGTGATGGAGAAGTGTGCGAGAGCCTGCCATAGTCGAGATACTGCGTCCACAGGCACCGACAAAACCAGCAACACCTTCCACTCAGCTTCCTAAAAA
>CAYVHJ010000043.1:0-5356 GCA_964451235.1 uncultured Candidatus Saccharibacteria bacterium
GTCGTTCCGGTTTTTGCAGCGACGTCCTCTCCGGGGAAATAAAGCGGCGAGTCCCCGCCAAACTCCGGTGTGCGCGCGACGTTGTCGGAAAGGATATCATTGATTTGTCGCGCGATCTGCGCATCCATCACGCGCTCGCTCTCTCCCCCGTACTCTTCGAGCACGTTGCCCTCTCTGTCTTCGACGCGCAGGATCCCCGTCGGCGGATTTTTTACCCCGTCATTTGCAAAGACACTGTACGCACTCGTGAGCTCAAGAGGCGTCACGTCGCCGCCGCCGAGAACGAGCGTGAGCCCGTAGCTCCCCGCGTTCCCGAGCGTCGTGATGCCGACGCGCTCGGCCATCTTGAGCGCGCTTTCGACTCCCACAAGGTAGAGAGTTTTGACGGCGGGGATGTTCAGGGACTGCGCGAGCGCATCGCGGAAGGTGACGGGGCCCTTGAACGTCCCGTCGAAGCTTGTAGGTGCATAGCAGGGAGGCGTAGAGTTGGTCACTTCCTGCGGCGCGCAGGCGGTGGAAAACTGCGTCTGCACATCGAATATGGCCGTCTCGGGCGTGTAGCCGCGCTCGAGTGCGGTCGCATAGACGATCGGCTTGAAGGCAGAGCCCGGCTGCTGGTGGGAGGTCGTCACATTGACCGCGCCGTCGATCTCTTCTTCGAAGTAGTCGCGCGAGCCGACCATCGCGAGTATCTGCCCGCTCGAAGGCTCGATTGCGACGATGCCCTCGTTACCGGCGTTGAAATTTCTCTCCATTCCCGGCGCATGTTTTGTGACGACCTCTTCGGCTTTTTCCTGCAGCTCCCAGTCGAGCGTTGTCACGACCCGTAGACCTCCCTGTGCGACGGTGTCCGCGCCGTACTTCTCCTCAAGGTATTCTCGGATGAAGAAAACGAAGTGAGGCGCCTTGATGCCGGCAGTAGCTGCGCTTCGGAATGTCACAACTTCCTCCGCCGCCTGATCATGCTCCTCCTGCGTAATGAAATTCTCCTCGAGCATTCTCCGAAGGACGAGTTTCTGCCGCGCGTCGAGGAGATCGCGGTTCCCGCCGTAGGGCGAGTAGCGCGTCGGCGCCTGCGGGAGCGCGGCAAGGTAGCTGGCCTGCGCGAGATCGACGTCTTTCGCATCCACGCCGAAAAAGTATTGGCTTGCCTCCTGCACGCCATAGATAGTGCCGCCGTAGGAGGTTTCGTTGAGGTATGTCTGCAGAATCTGTTCTTTCGTGTAGACGCGCTCGAGGCGGAGCGCGAGGATGATTTCCTCGAGTTTCCGGCCGATTGTTTTTCTCTGCGTGAGGAGTGCGTTTTTTACGACTTGTTGCGTGATGGTCGAGCCGCCCTGACTAAATGAGCCGCTCTTCACGTTGGCGAGGAGCGCACGCGCAAACGAAAGCGGGCGAAAGCCGTTGTGCTCGTAAAATTCTGCGTCCTCAATAGCGATCGTTGCCCGCTGTATATACGGGGAAATTTCCTCGAGCGGCACCAGCGTGCGACGGATCTGTCCATAGACATCGAAGAGCACGATGTTGCCGGTGCGGTCGAAGATCTTTGTCGACTCTGCGATTTTTCTGTTTTCGAAGTTGTTGATCGCGGGTATGGGAGTGACGGTTGCCCAGACGACAGCGCTTCCGAGGGCTATCAGAACAAATGCCGCGATCGCGACGAACGAGAACTCTGCCCACGGCGGCAAACGCCGCCACAGTCTCCTTAGTGTACGCATGGTTTCTCGGATTGTAGCGTTTTTCCGCTACCGGTGCACTCTGGCAAGGTGGGTGATACCGATGGCGATAGCATCATATTCATCATCGTGACGAATACCTTCGGGAATTATTACCAGCGCATGAAGCATTTTCACGACCGCCTGTTTGTCGGCGCGGCCCGTGCCCGCTGCTGCGCTTTTTACTTCACCGGGCGTGTACTCGAAGATCGGTACACCGGCGCGCGCAGCCGCGGCGATGAGCGCGCCGCGCACTTCCGCGACGCGCATCGCAGTTTTTTGGTTTTTGGTGACGTAAAGTTTTTCGAGTGCAAGAGCATCCGGTTTGTGTGCCCTAAGAAGCCGCGCGCATTCTTTGACGATTACCGCGAGCCGCGCGGGGAATTCATCTTTCGCGGATGTTTCGATGCATGAGGAGTACATGAGTTTCTCTTTTCCGTCTTCTTTCTCAATCACGGCAACTCCGCAGCGCCCATACCCCGGATCGATTGCAAGAACCCGCATAAGATTATAGGTTACAGGGTAGAGGTTCTAGGAGCAATGCGGCGTCGGAATTTCCTAAAACTAACACCTTTAACCTTGTCCCTATTCTGCGTTGGTGTATACGTTCTCGACGTCGCCGTGCGCATCGATTTCTTCCAAAATTTTCATGAGCTTCTCGTTGTCTTCTTCTGAAAGCGGCACCATCGTCTTTGCCGTGTAACCATCCGCTGCTTTCTCGAACGCCCAGAGTGCGCTTCCCTGCGCGGCGAGCGAGAGATTATGTTCCGAAAGCAGATGTTTGATCTCCTGCGAGGTGCGATTGCGGCTGTCGGTCAAGGCTTCGATAATGATTGCCGCGCCTCCGGGGCCGTAGGTTTCGTAGGTCACGGCTTCGAGTGCTGCCGCATCCGCGGAAGTGCCTTTAGCGACCGCGCGTTCAATATTTTCTTTCGGCATGTTCGCGGCTTTCGCCTTTTCTATCGCGGCGCGAAGCGTTGCCGCATTTACGTCGCCCTTCGCCTTTTTTGATTCAACGGTTATGCGCCGCGCAAGCTTGCCAAAGGCAGCGCTCCGCGCCGCGTCGGTCTTCCCTTTCTGCCTTTTAATTTGTGCCCATTTGCTGTGACCGGCCATACGGTAGAAATTTGTCACTAAATGGCGACTACGAATAATACTACAGTTTACATTGTTGAATCTTGGCAACCACGTACGTAAGGAGATCAGAGATGAAGATCACGGACGTGTCTCACCCCGTATCCTTAACTTTAACCGGTCGGGCAATCTTAGGGGATATGTCCTGAACTTATGAACTCATTGGCAGCTCAAAGTGCTCTCGGAGTTTCCTGTCGTTTTCAATGTGTTCGACGATCATGTATCGCACAGCGTTGCCGAGGCGCAGTTCGGCTTTGAGAAGCGTCATCACATCCTCGCAATCGTAAGGATACATCCACACGCTGTCTTGAAGGCGATAGAATCCGAACGACTTCATCGTGTGTCGCAGACGCTGTCTCACGTGGGCTATTTTCTCGGGGATGTCGAAGATGATAACCCGCCATCGCTTGTCCCATCGTCTCCTTGCCTTGCCGAGCATGCCAAACTTGTGCTCAAGCACGAGGAGCTCACGCTTGCCGGATTCGGTGAGTTTCGCGCATCTCTTTCCCTTCACGTCCGTAAATCTGATGTGGCCCTGCATCGCCATGTGCGAGAGCATGCTCTTTGCTCGGTAGTTGAAACGATATTTGTTCTTGGGCAGGTAGCGCAGTAGCTTGAGTGTGTTGGGAGCCGCCATGCCAACAATGAGCACGCCTGATATACCTACTGCCGCAAGGAGGGCATACCGCACCTGCCCCCATCGCCTGCGCACGTGCGCCTCTTTTTCCATCTTTCCCATATCCTTAAGTTTAACCGGTCGGGCAATCTTGGGGGATGTGATATGGGGACAATCAGAGGTACTGACAAAGAAGGATGGGGGAAGTATCCCTTGTAATCTCATGGCAAGCAGGTACGCGACGGGGTTGACATATATATATCTTGCGAGGCATCCTTAATGAAAGTTTCCCATTGCCGGTCTGGCCTTGAGCTCCCGATTGAAAGAAACTCAAAGCCGGGCCTGTGAAAGGTCCGCCAACCTGCCCAAGAAGCAGGCTGGTAGCTCTTTCAGACTCCTTTGCTGTTGCCGAAGGCGAGCAAAACACTCCATATTTTGTCTTAGTTGCAAGTTTGGGTATTCCGCATAATGCATAACACGTTATGTTTTGCGCGGAGTACCCCCCCAACAAATGAGGTGCCCCATGACCAAGCGGTCATTATTGCTCGCCGTGGCCTGTCTCGTAGCAGGCGCGGCACTTTCAGCTCCCATTCGACAGCATGTTCCTGTTGTGCGGGGGTTGCAGTTTCTCGATCCGGGAACTGGCGTGGTTAGGCAGGGACAGTTTGTCGCAGGGATAGCACTTGGCAGCGATGCCGATGCCCCCGTAGCGATCATCACCTGCCTCCGCGTTGGGAACAAGATTCAGGACTGCGCCCTTGTTTCAACGGAGAACGCCGCGAAAGAGGGATATATCGTGTCGCAACTGCCGTGACAGGCAGTGGCGGGCAAGGGAGCAGGCCAGTCTTCGCGCCACGCGGAGCTGGCCTTGCTTCTATTCGATTTCGTATACATATTCTCCACATTATACGTTATCGTAAGTTGTAAGGTTATCCAGCGGTGGCAACTTGCAATGCGCAAAAGACGTTACTATGAGAGTGTCGTATGAACCTGCGAGCGCAGAGACTTCTCGTGCTATTCGGTTTGTGTGCGGTCTTCGGCACGGCAGTGTGGATGCGGGATATTGGAAAATCAAATCCGCGTGCGCTTCTTGCCGGAGCTACTACAGCATTACCACCGCCGTCCACTTCACTTACCAAAAGTGAAACGACCTCCCCTGAACCCCCAGAGGAAGGAAAGATTGACCAGCCGCCACCAGGAAGTTGTGGAACAAGAGAGATTGTCAGCGCGGGCGAGGGGGGTGGTGTCAAGATAAAGTCGTCGAGAGTTCACTCGAGTACGTGCGAACAAGTCATTATTCTCGCAGGTGGGAAAGCCTGCAAGAAAATCTATCAGTGTCGCTATCGCTCTCTAGCCTCTTCTGACGAGATGTTTTTTGCGTTTACGAACACAGACTGTCCGACTGCCATGCCAGAAGGAGTTACCACGGCATCCAAAGGAGCAGATCGACAATTTCGTATTGAGAACCCAACAGTTGTGGGAACATTGGGTACGGAACAACCACTGCAGGGGAGTGAGTCTTTAAGTGGGGCTTTTTCACAACCACCTACTCCTACTACTCCTTCTACTGCACCAAAGCCTGCGACTGCAGCGAATACGCAGCCAGCAGCTCCACCCGCTCCTGCGCCAACACCCGCAGCGCAGATTGGTGGCATAGCGAACTCTGGTGGGCAGGCTCCCAGCGGCTCGGCGAACACTCCTCGATCGACATTCTCTCCTTCGCCACAGCTTAGCGGCAGTCCGTTCAATCTTGGTTCTCTCTTTGGCGGCGGCGGCGGCGGCGGTGGTAATTCAGGCGGCACGGTTGCCTATGCGCCACAGGGTGATCCCGGATACTACAACAGAAACTTCGAGACTACTGATGCGCAAATCACTTTTCCTTCGCCAAAGC
>CAYVHJ010000044.1:0-5336 GCA_964451235.1 uncultured Candidatus Saccharibacteria bacterium
GCCGCATCTGACTGCCCAGCTTTCGCTTTCGTAGATCAACGATTCTGCCTGATCTCATCTTTTCCCATATAGCTCCGGAGAACCTCCGGGATCAAGACCGAGCCGTCGGCACGCTGATTGTTCTCGACGATCTGCGTGAGGATGCGCGGGGTTGCGAGTGCGGTGTTGTTGAGTGAGTGGACATAGCGAAGCGTGCCGTCTTCGCCGCGATACCGGATGTTCAAACGCCGCGTCTGGAAATCGTGGAAGTACGATGAGGAATGCGTCTCGCGATATTTTTTCTCGCTCGGCATCCACGCCTCGATGTCATACTTCTTCACTTGCCCCAATCCAAGATCTGCGCCGCAGTTGATGACGACGTGGTACGGAAGCTTAAGTTCTTGCAGAAGCTTCTCCGCGTTTTCGGTTATCTCCTCGTGCAAGCGGACGGATTCTTCATGATTGGCCTCGCACAAAACGACCTGTTCGTATTTGAGAAATTCATGTATGCGAAAGATGCCTTTCGTATCCTTGCCATGGCTTCCCGCCTCGCGCCGGAAGCAGGGCGAAAAAGAGAAAAACTTGCACGGCAAATCTTTCTTCTCAAGAATTTCGTCCATATAGTAGCCCATCGTCGCGACTTCCGCTGTGCCCGCAAGGTAATCCCCATCCTGCGTCTTGTAGAGATCCTCTTCGCTCTGTGGCACGTACCCGGTGCCGACAAAGCTTTCGCGCCGCACGAGAGAAGGCACAATCATCGGCGTGAACGCTTTCTCGGCAAAACGATCCTGCACGAAACGCTCTAATGCCCATACCATACGCGCGCCGTCGTTCTTTAGAAAGTATCCTCTGAAGCCGGCGACCTTCGCACCACGTTCATAATCAGCCATGTCGCACATGAGGAGGAGTTCGGTGTGGCTTCTCGGCTCGAAGCCAAATTCCGGTTTCGCTCCCCAAACTCTCACCTCTTTGTTATCCACGTCAGAATCCCCTTCTGGCACAGAGACATCAGGAACGTTCGGAACACGCACCATCAAGTTGCGCCAGTCTTTCAGGATCTCGGCGAGCTGCTCTTCTTCCAATTGGAGAGTCTTTTTGACTTCCGTCATCCGGTCAATGAGCTTTTGCCGCTCTTCGTCTTTAGCTCCCGCGATCGCCCGCGATGCATTGTTCTGCTCCGCGCGTTTCCCATCGATTTTCACTTGCAGCTCGCGGCGCTTGTCGTCGAGCGCGACGAGCGCATCGAGGTCTACCTCGATGCGCTTCTTCTTCGCCCCCGCCGCGACAATGTCTTTGTTCTCGCGGATGAATTTGATGTCCAGCATGTAATAGCTTTCAGTTTTCAGCTGTCAGCTGTCAGGAAAATCCAGAAAGAAATTCTGCCTGAAAGCTGAAAGCCAATAGCTGAAAGCTGGTAAGATGATAGCACTATATGAGCGACGAACTCAATCTGCTCTCCCCATCTGAATTCCCAGCACTGCTGCGGCATATCCCTGACGCGCCGAAGATGCTCTACGTTCGCGGAGAGCTCCCGAGCGCCGAGCTCTCGTGGCTCTGCGTAGTCGGATCCCGCGCGCTCACGCCATACGGCATTGCCGCATGTAAACACCTCATCGAGGGATTGCGCGGATACCCTATCGTAATCGTGAGTGGTCTTGCCTATGGAGCAGACGCGGCCGCGCACAAGGCGGCGCTCGAAGCGGGATTGCCGGCTGTTGCAGTTCCCGGGAGCGGTCTCGATTGGAACACGCTCTACCCTCGCGCAAACGTCGGTCTCGCGCGTGAAATCCTGAAAGCCGGCGGGGCGCTCATTTCTGAATTCGAACCGGAAACAAAAGCGGCTGATTGGACCTTCCCGAAGCGTAATCGCATTATGGCGGGACTCTCGCGTGCCACACTAATTATCGAAGCAAAAGAGCTTTCTGGCAGCCTCATTACCGCGCGACTCACGGTCGAGTACAACAGAGAGCTCCTCGTCGTCCCCGGCTCGATTTTCAGCGAAGAGAGCAGAGGAACGCATCAATTCTTGCGTCTCGGCGCAACGGCAGTGACAAACCCCGAGGATATTCTCATTGCACTCGGCATCGCGAAACGCGAAGAAAGCGAGACCCTTACCTCGCTGCGCGATGACCTTTCGGAGGAAGAGCAGCGGGTCATCGACACTATCAAATCCCCTCTTTCGCGTGACGAGCTTATCGGGGCACTCGAGCTGCCTATTACGGAAGCCAACATCCTCCTCTCGACTATGGAGATAAAAGGCCTTATCATTGAGGAGATGGGGGTCGTTCGCATACGATAACTTCACAACGAGATGAAAATCTACTCATGGAACATCTTTTTCCGCAACGGCCAGCTCGAGCGCGCGTCTGAATTCATCAGGAACCTTGATTTCGACGTGCTCTGCCTGCAGGAAGTACCGGAGGAATTTCTGGACAAGCTCCGGAAGCTTCCTGTGCACATCGCTTTCGCGCCCGACGTAGACCGCGTCTATTCGAGGAGAATCGAGCGGAACTATCTCGTCATCTTGAGCCGGCACAACATAGTTTCCCACAGCAAATTCTCTCTGGAAATGCCTCATCAGCCGCTGCGAACGCGGCTCTTTGTGCAAGCGATGCGCCCGATACACTGGTCGCGCGTACGAAACCGTCATGGCTTTTTTGCCGACATCGAGGTGGAAGGCTTCCTGAAGCCTGTGCGAGTATTTTGTCTCCATCTTATCCTAGGCTATCCCGAAGCACGTCGCAAAGAATTCGAAGCCGCGATGCGTGAGTACGATCCTGTGCTCCCCGCGATAGTCTGCGGAGATTTCAACATCCTCGACACACCGTTCGTCGCGCCGTTCAATTGGCTTCTCGGCGGACGCGTGAGCGATGCACTTGCCTATCAGCGCGAGCGGCGAGAGTTTGAGAATCGGATCGCCTCGCTCGATCTCGTGAATCCCTTGAACGGCAGACGAACGCACCTGATTAGCAGACAGCTTGACCACATACTCATTTCGAGGAAACTCTCTGTGTCATCCGCGCACGTCATGAGAGAGCGCATCGGTTCGGATCACTATCCAATTCGCGTAGAGCTCGATATCAAGAGAACACAGGTGATGAGCATATAGCTTACAAACGCACCTGTACCGAACGAATCTCAAGACCGTTTCATTTGACATGTGATACGCTTCTGGAGTATCACTGTCGTTCAATATGAAGTTGGTTATTGTAGAGTCCCCAGCTAAAGCTAAAACGATTGAAAAGTACCTCGGAGAAGGATTCACCGTACGCGCGAGCGTGGGGCACATTCGCGATTTGCCAAAGTCGAACAAAGACGCCGTCGACGTCGAGGGTGGCTTCGTGCCGCGCTATCAGATCGTTCAGGAAAAACAACACGTAATTGACGAATTGCACAAGGAAGCCGAAAAGGCGAGCGAGGTGATACTCGCGACCGACCCGGACCGGGAGGGCGAGGCCATTGCATGGCATCTCTCCGAAACCATCGGCCTCAAAAAGCCCAAGCGCATCGTATTCAACGAGATTACCGAACACGCCGTACAGAATGCCCTCGCTCATCCGCGCGGGATCGACAAGGAGCTCGTGAAAGCGCAGGAGGCGCGGCGTGTCCTCGACCGCCTCTTCGGCTACGACCTCTCGGGATTGGTGTGGAAAAAGGTCCGCTACGGCCTCTCCGCGGGCCGAGTGCAATCACCCGCCTTGCGCATCCTTATGGAACGGGAGCGCGAAATCCGCGCCTTCATGCCGGAAAGGTTTTGGGTCTTGAGCGCAGAACTCGAAACAAAAAAGAAAGAACGCTTCACGGCCATCTGCACCGAGGAGCCGACCAACGAAAAGGAGGCACAGCGCATCTACAAGGCCGCGGAAGCCGAGAAGTGGGGCGTTGTCAGTGTTGAAGAAACAGAAACTGCACGATCCCCGCGCGCGCCCTTCACGACCTCAACGATGCAACAGGCAGCCTCGACGAGGCTCGGTTTTGCACCTTCGAGAACCATGCGTGCGGCCCAAAAACTCTACGAGAGCGGCTTTATCACCTATATGCGCACCGACTCGACGAATCTCGCGAAGGAAGCTATCGGGCACATCGCAGGCGTCGTGACCAAAGAATTCGGCGAGAAGTACCACCAAGCGCGCATGTACAAAACAAAGAGCAAGCTTGCGCAGGAGGCGCACGAGGCAATCAGGCCGACCAATGCCGGAAAACACTCCGCCGGCACCACGGACGACCAGAAGAAGTTGTATGCGCTCATCCGCGCGCGTACGCTTGCAAGCCAGATGGCTGACGCACGGATCTTACGCACGAAAATTATCACAAACATCGAAAGCCGTGCGATCCCCGACTTCACCGCGAACGGCTCGCGCATCATTTTCGACGGCTGGCTTGCCGCTGACCCCGCCGCGCGCGGCGAAGAAGTTGAGTTGCCGAAGGTCGCTGCGCACGATTCTCTCACCCTCGTGAATGCCAACATGGAGGAAAAGCAAACCGAACCTCCTCCGCGTTACTCTGAAGCCGGGCTCGTGAAAGAGCTCGAAAAACGCGGCATCGGCCGACCTTCGACCTACGCGAGCATCATCTCGACCCTCGAGAACCGCGGCTACGTGGAAAAACAAGGCCGCACTCTCATCCCGACGCACACGGGCGACGTCGTTTCAACATTCATCGAAGACCATTTCGGTGAATATATCAGCGACACCTTTACCGCGGAGATGGAAGACGAACTCGATGAGATCGCCGAGGGTAAGCGCAAGTACGAAAAAACGCTCAAGGATTTCTACACGCCCTTCAGCAAGGCGGTGAAGAGCAAAGGAAAGATAGAAAAGCTCACCAATATGGGCGACGCGCCCGCCGAATTCCTCTGCCCCCTGTGCAGCGGGGCAATGGTCTACAAACTCTCGCGAACCGGGCGCTTCATGAGCTGCAAGAGATTTCCGGAGTGCCTCGGTGCACGAAAAGAAGATGGTTCGGAGATCGCGCCGCCAAAGGAAATCGGCGAGCTGTGCCCGCAATGCAAAAATGGGAAACTCATCGAGCGTGAGGGTCGTTTTGGACGCTTCATTGCATGCTCCAACTACCCGAAATGCAAATTCGTAAAAAAAGATCCGGCGGAAGAGGAGCGCGCGAGGACGGGCGTTGCGTGTCCAGTTTGCAAGAAGGGCGAGATGGCGGAGCGGCGCGGCCGCTTTGGTCTATTTTATTCCTGCTCAAATTACCCTGAGTGCAAGGACGCAATCAAGGCAAAGCCGACCGGACGCACGTGCTCCGAGTGCGGCTCGCTAATGATGGAGGGGACCAAAACAATTCCTGAACGCTGCTCCAACAAATCCTGCCCCAACCATAATCCGCACAAGAAGAAATAG
>CAYVHJ010000045.1:0-1042 GCA_964451235.1 uncultured Candidatus Saccharibacteria bacterium
GATGCAATGAGGCGACGCCTCATTGCATTCACTGCGATTCGCGAAATATGGTATATTCGCGGTGATGGAAGAAGGAATTCACGTTGCGATTGCGGCGGAAAAGCTCGGTGAATTGTGGGGAATTCCCATCACCAACACGCTGGTGACGACTTGGGTTGTGGTCGCGCTTTTAGTCATTTTTGCATTCGCACTCCGCGGCCGCCTTGCGATGATCCCGAGCCGACTTCAGACACTCGTGGAGGAAGCATTCTCGTTCGTATACGACTACATCGCGGAGACTCTGGAGAGCAGGGAGATGGCGCGCCGCTTTTTTCCGCTTCTCATGACCATATTTCTTTTCTTATTCGTCGGCAACATGCTTCACTTCATTCCCGGCATCGGCTCGATCGGCTTCTATCATGGAGAAGAGTTCGAGCCGCTCTTGCGTGCGCCGAATACCGATCTCACGGTCCCCCTTGTGCTCGCGATCATCTCGTTCTTCGTTATCGAAATTACGGGTATTCTCACGATCGGAGCGTATCGGTACGGAACAAAATTTCTTGACCTGCGGGGCCCGATCGCTTTTTTTGTTGGAGTCGTTGAATTCATCGGCGAGTTTGCGCGCGCCTTTTCTCTTGCATTCCGGCTCTTCGGGAACATTCTCGCGGGTGAAGTCATCATCGCGGTCGCGATTTTCTTCGCGCCGTACCTCGCCCCGGTGCCGCTCATGCTGTTCGAAATATTCATTGGATTCCTGCAAGCCGCCATTTTTGCCCTTCTCACGCTCTTTTTCATCACGCTCGCGATCACGGCACCCCATGGGGAAGAAGCGCATTGAAAGGCCAGAAAGCCATGCTAGAATGCCGGCATATTTGATTATTAATTACTCGAATAAAAGAACAGTATGGATCTTGAAGTAGCAAAGACACTCGGCATGGCACTTGCGGTAGGTCTCGGCGTTATCGGTCCCGGCATTGGTCTCGGCATCCTTGTAGGTCGCGCGCTCGAAGCCATCGGCCGCAACCCCGAGGCATCGGGCAAAATCCAGACGACGATGTTCATC
>CAYVHJ010000045.1:1052-5162 GCA_964451235.1 uncultured Candidatus Saccharibacteria bacterium
TTTATCAAGCTTGCCATTGAGGAGCCGCATGGGGAGGAAGCACATTAACCTTGCACTTCAGTAATCGTGTCTTACAGTGAATATCCCGCTCCTGATGGCTACTAGACGCGATTTACGCTTCGAAGGGAGAGATGAAGGGGTGGTCTGAACGCTGCCCCGGAGAGATCAGTACCGCGTCTAGCTGATCTCTTTCTCTTTAATATCGCCCAAAACCATGCTAAAGTGACGGCATTATTGAGTAATAAGCTAGAGCCTAAAACCTAGCACCTAGAATCTATTTACTATGGAACTTGAAGTAGCAAAGACCCTTGGGATGGCGCTTGCGGTAGGCTTGGGCGTCATCGGCCCAGGCATTGGTCTCGGCATATTGGTCGGCCGCGCGCTTGAAGCCATCGGCCGCAACCCCGAGGCATCAGGCAAAATCCAGACGACGATGTTTATCGGTATTGCAGTCACCGACGCGCTCGCGATATTTGCCCTAGTTATCGGCTTTATTATCAAATTTACATAGTTATTGTAGTTGTTCTAAATGTTCTATTTGTTCTAGGTGTGGAGGCAATGCTCGGCATGTACGACATTTACAACATTTACAACATCATAGAACATGTCTGAGCTTTTTGCTGCCTTCGGCATCAATTGGAAACTGCTCCTCGTGCAGGCGTTCAACTTCGGATTGCTCCTTGCGGCGCTCTGGTATTTGCTGTACACGCCTGTTTTGAAGATGATCGATGATCGTCGGAAGAAGATTGCTGAAGGAGTGCAACATGCCGAAGCTGCCGCGCGGCGGCTCGCGGAAGCAAAAACGGAAGGAGAGGGGATTGTCGGTGCAGCATCCCGGGAAGCGGAAGGTATCGTTGCCGTCGCGCGAAGCCACGCTGAAGAAAAGGCCGATGAGATTGTGAAAGAGGCGGAGTCGCGAGCCGGAGCGGCTCTGAAAGACGCGGCTGCGCGCGCCGAAGAAGCCAAGCGGCAGGCACTGAAGGAGAGCGAGCGCGAGATCGCTCGAGCCGCGATGCTTGCCGCGGAAAAGATTCTCCGAGAGAAACATTCATAAACAAAGATATGGAAACCGCGTACGCACTGGCGCTTTGGAAGATGATCGAGGAGGGTATGAAGCCGAAGGAGGTCGTCACGAGGCTGCGGGAAGCTCTCGGGAAGAGAGGTCGAGTGAACCTTATGCCGAAGATCGCTCGCGCATTCGCGCGTATCGCGGAGCGTGAGCATCGAAAACGAGTCGTCACGCTTTCAGTTGCGCGAGAGAAAGACGCGCTGAAGGCCGAGCGCGAGGTGAAGGACGTATTGCAGGAACTCGGCGCGAGCGAGAAAGACATGAAGGTGCATGTTGACGATTCGCTCATCGGTGGCTGGAGGTTAGAGGGCCGTGAGCGCCTCTATGATGCGAGCTATAAGGAATCGCTTCTTTCGATATATAATCGGGCGACTCAATAAACACCATGGCCAACACCGTTGTCGACAAGATAATCAAAGAGATAGAGGCACATGCTCCGAGTACGCAAGCGGAGCATGTCGGAGCGGTGACCGCCGTCGGCGACGGAGTCGTTGCTATCGATGGTCTCTCGAAGGCGGTGATGAGCGAAGTGGTGCTCTTTGAGGAGGGGAGGGGGAAGTCGCTATCGGAAGCTATGAAGGCGCAGACGGAACTCTACGGCCTCGTGCTGAACCTCGAAGAAGACGGTGTGCGCGTCGCGGTTCTCGGCGACACCGCGCGGGTCTCGGAGGGCATGACGGTGAAATCGACGGGCCGGGTTCTCTCGGTGCCTTCGGGTGAAGAGCTTCTAGGACGAGTCGTGAATGCCTTAGGCGAGCCGATTGACGGCAAAGGACCCTTTAAGAAAGCGACGCTGATGCCCGTCGAGCGGGAGTCGTATGGAGTTATCGATAGAAAATCCGTCTCGGTGCCGGTGCAAACGGGCATCAAAGCGATCGACGCGATGATTCCTATCGGCCGCGGTCAGCGCGAGCTCATCATCGGCGATAGAGGCACGGGGAAAACCACGATTGCGATAGATACCATCATCAGTCAACGGAACGAACCGAAGGAAACCCGCCCCATTTGTATCTATGTCGCGATCGGCCAGAAGGAATCAAAAACCGCGCGGATCGTAGAAAGCCTGAAGCAAGCGCGTGCGCTTGAGTACGCGATCGTCGTCGACGCTCCGGCTTCGGCTCCAGCCGCGCTCCAGTACCTCGCGCCCTTCGCGGGCGCCGCGATCGGAGAATACTTCATGGATCGCGGAAAAGATGTCGTCGTTGTCTACGACGACCTCTCGAAGCAGGCGGTCGCGTATCGACAGCTTTCACTCTTGCTTCGACGTCCGCCGGGCCGCGAGGCGTATCCCGGCGATATTTTTTATCTTCACTCGCGCCTTTTGGAGCGCGCCGCATGTCTCTCGGAGGAGAAGGGAGGCGGCTCACTGACGGCGCTTCCCATCATTGAGACGCAGGACGGCGACGTCTCCGGCTATATTCCCACGAACGTCATCTCGATTACCGACGGCCAGATATTTCTCGTCTCCGAGCTATTCAACAAGGGCATCCGCCCAGCCATCGACGTGGGTATCTCTGTTTCGCGCGTCGGAAGCGCGGCGCAGAAAAAGGCGATGAAGGCAGTCGCTGGGGGCTTGAAGCTCGAACTTGCCCAGTTCCGCGAGCTCGAAGCGTTCATGCAATTTGCGCAGGATCTCGACAAGGCGACCGCAGATCGCATCGCAAGCGGTCAGCGCATGGTGGAGATCTTGAAACAAAAGAACGGCGTGCCGATCCCGATGGAGATGCAGGTTGCGATCCTCTACGCTGCGGGACAGAGGCTTTTCTCGGATGTTCCGGTTGCCGAAGTCACCGCCGTCGAAGCGCGACTTTCCGAATTTTTTGAAACGGAATGTGCGAAGACGCTCGCGGAGATCAAAGCGACCGGCATGCTTTCTGAAAAATCGAAGAAAGAACTCGATACGGCGATCGGGGAATTTCGACTCGCGCACAGCGAGGTTTTTGCATCCAAATAGGGTATGGCCAGCTTGAAACACATCAAGCTGAAGATCCAGTCGTATACGAAGACGGGCACGGTCACGCATGCGATGGAAGCTGTCTCGGCGGTCAAGATGCGAAAGTCGCAGGAGCGCGCGATAGTATCGCGGCCGTATGCAAGAGCCGGACTTCGCGTGCTCGCGGGAATTTCGGGAAGCACGAACGTCGCGCGGCATCCGCTCATGCGTGAGAGGAAGACGGGACAGGTGGCGATTGTCATCATCACAAGCGACAAGGGACTTGCCGGCGCCTTGAATAGCGCGGTCATACGGAAGACGGAAGAATTCATTCGGGAGGAACATCTGAAGCGCGAAGATCTCGTGTTTCTCTGTCTCGGGAAGCGCGGATATGAATTCGCGGCGCGCTCGGGTTACAAGGTCGTGCACCATCACACGAACATTTCCGATGCGATCGATGAAAGGGAGTTTCGCACCATCACGGATCAGGTCATCGCTCTTTATCACAAGGGAAAGCTTCGCGAGGCGCGTGTCGCGTACACGAATTTCAGATCGATCTTTGAGCAGCAGCCTGCCGTGCACAAGGTGCTTCCACTTTCGCGCAAGGCGGTGGAGCACATAGTGGCGGATATCCTACCCGAACGGGGGAAATATGCGGATATTGATAACGGCAATGGTGCCGACGTGTATACCATGGAGCCGGAGGCGGATGAAGTTCTCAAGGCTCTCATACCGCGCCTCGTCAACATCGCTATTTTTCACAAGATGCTCGAATCGAAAGCTTCCGAACATTCCGCGCGCATGGTCGCGATGAAGAACGCGACCGACAAAGCCAAAGAAATGGCGGGAGACCTCACGCGCACATTCAACAAGGTCCGCCAGGCTGCCATCACGCGCGAGGTCTCCGAGATAACGAGTGGGATCGAAGCGATGAAATAGAGAAAATAGTGGTTTACGAAACCACTACATTTGCATGCGTGGGCTGCTGATTGCGACAAGGAACAATGGGAAGATGCCGGAAATACGTCATGCGCTTGAAGGGGTTCCGTTCAAGATAATCGATATCAACGACGTCTCCATGCTCGCAGGGTTTGAGCCGCATGAACAC
>CAYVHJ010000045.1:5172-5276 GCA_964451235.1 uncultured Candidatus Saccharibacteria bacterium
CATATGCTGACGCTCGCGGACGATTCAGGGGTCGAAGTGGAAGCGCTAGGGGGCAAACCGGGAATAGGAAGTGCGCGGTATGCGGTGGGAACCGATGCCGACAG
>CAYVHJ010000046.1:0-5245 GCA_964451235.1 uncultured Candidatus Saccharibacteria bacterium
CCGCTCGGCCCGTCAGCCTGCGCGAAGACTCCAAATCGCACATGCCCACTCGCTGAAGTTGAAAGGGGGCAGATTGCTCGACGCGCTACGCAATGTGTGATAATGGGATAGTTGTGAAAACGAAAGAAACGGTAATAGTCACCGGCGGCGCAGGGCTTATCGGGCCTTCGCTCATCGAGATCTTGCTCCCGAAGTATCGCGTCGTCTCTCTCGACAACTACTTTATTGGAACCGAGAAGAATCATGTTACGGGCGCAGAGTACGTGAAAGGTCACACGAAAGATATTGAATCGCTCGTAGGAAAGGAAAAGCCCACCATCATTTTTCATCTCGGCGAATATTCGCGGGTGGAACAGAGTTTTGATGATATCGCGCTCGTATGGGAGATGAATGTCGAAGGAACGTTCCGCGTGCTCGAATATTGGCGCAAGCTGAAATGCAAGCTTGTCTATGCTGGCTCGAGCACGAAATTTTCAGACGGAGGACTCGGGCGCGCGCAGAGCCCTTACGCGTGGATGAAAGCATCCAATACCGAGCTCGTGCAGAACTACGGTGCGTGGTTTGGGCTCCCGTACGCGATAACCTATTTCTACAACAATTACGGTCCGCGTGAACTCTCCGAAGGGCCGTACGCGAGCGTCTTGGGCAGGTTCAAGCAGCAATATTGGGCCGGAAAGCCTATTACAGTGACAGCTCCGGGCACACAGAGGCGCAACTTCACGCACGTGGAAGATACGGCATGCGCCCTCCTCATGGTCGGGGAGAAGGGGCAGGGCGACGAGTACGGCATCGGTTCGCCGGATTCTTACTCCATCCTTGAGATCGCGCAGATGTTCGGCGGTAAGATCGAAATGCTTCCAGAGCGGCCCGGCAATCGTTTGGATAGCGTCGTCGACACAACAAAGGTGGAGAAGGAATTCGGCTGGAAGCCGCAGCATACGGTTCGCGAATATATCGAATCACTGAAAGCTTCCAAGAAATGAAACGTGTACTTATTTTTTCGCTCGCGTATGTGCCGTACGTTGGCGGTGCGGAGCTAGCCATTAAGGAAATTACGGATAGAATCGGTTCGAACGAATACACGTTCGACATGATTACACTCCGCTTCGATCGGAAACTTCCGAAGTTGGAAAAAATCAGGAACGTGACGGTGCATCGCATTGGCTTTACTTCCGAGAACGTAAAAGTTTCCGACAGGGCGCTTCCATGGCAATGCAAGCTTGCAAAACTCTTGTTTCCTTTCACCTCGTTTCTCAAAGCGCACGCGCTTCAACGAGAAAAGGATTTCGACCTCATATGGGCCATGATGGCGAATCAGGCCGGATTCGGCGCGCTCTTTTTTAAATACACGCATCCGGGAATCCCATACTTTCTAGAGCTTCAAGACGGCACACCGCTCGTACGTATGCGGGAGCGGCGTCCCATCACGACACTTATATGGCCTTTGTATAGGGCGATATATCGCCATGCTGATGCGATAAAGGCCATTTCAAATTTCATCAAGCGCCTGGCGCGCGAGGTCGGTTTCCGCGGTCGCATCGAGGTTATCCCCAATGGTGTCGACATCGCGAAGTTCTCGGCGCCGCTTTCTGAAGATGACGCGATTGAGTTGAAAATGAAGCTCGGCAAAAAAATGGGTGACGTGTTCCTTTTTACGGCATCGCGGCTCGTGCTCTCGCGTGGCGTTGAGGATGTTATTCGGGCACTGCCATATCTCCCACCAAACGTAAAGTTTCTCATCGCCGGAGATGGAGAAGATCGCGCGAAACTTGAGGACATCGCAAAGAAAGAGAATGTTGCCGAGCGCGTGGTTTTTGCCGGACAGGTAGAACACAAGGACATTCCAAAGTATTTGAAAATTTCCGATATTTTCGTGCGGCCATCCATTATTGAAGGCATGGGAAGCGCGTTTGTGGAAAGCTTCGCCGCCGGCATTCCTGTAATCGCAACATCGGTTGGTGGCATTCCTGATTTTCTCTTCGATCCGGAGCGCGATCCCGACACAGAGCCGACGGGACTCTTTTGCAACGTGCGCGACCCGGAATCGATCGCACACGCGGTTAAAAAGTACATGGAGAATCCGACTCTCGCGACGCGCATCATCAAGAACGCCAGGGTACTTGCCGAAGAGAAGTACGACTGGGATCTCATCGCGCGGGACATGAAGACACGCATCTTTGGTCCACTCACGAAGGTATGAAAGTTCTTATCGCAACCGGTCTTTACCCGCCCGAGATCGGCGGGCCGGCAACATACGCGAAATTGTTTGAGGAGCAACTGCCGCGCTATGGCATCGAAGTCTCGGTACTCCCATATAGCGCGGTTCGACATATGCCGCCGATCATCCGACACGCGGCATATGCGTGGCTGCTTGCGCAGCGGATACATAGCGCGGATCTTGTTCTCGTGCAGGACACTGTCTCTACAGGATTGCCTGTAGCCATCGTATCTGGCCTTGCAGGGAAGAAGTTTATCATTCGCGTACCGGGTGATTACGCGTGGGAGCAGGGAACGCAGCGATTTGGCGTCAAAGACTCTCTCGATGATTTTCAGAAGCGCTCATATGGGCTCGCGGTGGGAATTCTCCGCGCGATACAGCGCTTTGTCGTGAATCGCGCATATCGCGTCGTTGCACCGAGTGCATACCTTGCAACAATCATTTCGGGTTGGTCGCCGCGTATAAAAAGAATAGAGGTTATTTACAATGGCGTCGAACTAGTCGAAACGCTTCCTGTCGCGCGGCAGGAAAATCTTATTATTTCCTCCGGCCGGCTTGTCCCGTGGAAAGGATTTGGCGATCTCATCGACATCGTTGCCGCACACAAGGATTGGCGGCTCGACATTCTCGGAGACGGCCCACAGCACCAGGAACTCAAGGAACGAATACAAAAATCCGGCAGTGGCGGGCGGATTGCGCTTCGCGGGCGCGTATCTCATGCCGAAACCCGCGAGATTTTCTCGAGCGCGACAGTTTTCGTACTGAATTCACGATACGAAGGCCTCTCGCACACGCTCGTCGAGGCGATGTCCGTGGGAACGCCCGCCATCGCGACAAAGGCAGGAGGAAATCCCGAAGTCGTGCAGGATGGTGTTAACGGGGTACTTATCGATGTTGGCAATAAAATGGCTCTAGAAAGGGATCTCAAGTGTGTACTATCGGACGCTGAACTGCGCAAACGATTGGGCACCGCTGCGTCCGAGCGGGCGAAAGACTTTTCGATTGAGAAAACCGTCGAGGCGACTGCCTCGCTTTTGAAATCATGCGTGTCCTAACAATCAGCGCCGATAGGTCGAAGCGCGGGGCTCTTTTTCCAGGAACGCCGGCATTTAAAAGGCAAGAAGCGTATGCAAAACAATTCGGGGATCTCGACATCATCGGGTTTTCGCGCAAGAGCGATGGCGCGCAGTCTATTGATGCTGGAACTCTCCACGCGCATCCGACGAATTCATCTTCTCGCTCATTGTATTGGTTAGATGCATTACGCATTGCAAAAAAACTTCCCAGACCGGACGTAGTTTCCGTGCAAGATCCTTTTGAGACAGGACTAGTTGGATGGTGGATCGCGCGGCGCTTCAAAGTTCCGCTCCATGTGCAAGTACATACGGATTTTCTGTCGCCGCAATATGCTAGATTGTCGATGCTCAACCGCATACGCGTGCTTATTGCCGGATTTGTGCTTCGTCGCGCGCGTTGTGTCCGAGTTGTATCGCAGCGCATAAAGCAGTCTATTGCGCAACGATACGTCTTATCGTCACCTATTACAGTGCTTCCGATTTTCGCGGACTTGCAGCGTTTTGTGTCAAGGACGGTCCTTGACGCGGATGAAAGATTTTCCTCGTTCAGGCACAGACTGCTCGTCGTTGCGCGGCTTGAGCCTGAAAAGAATGTCGCGTGTGCCATCCGTGCGTTTTCCTGTGCGGCCCCGAACGACGCGTGTCTCGTCATCGTCGGGGATGGAAGCGAGCGTGGGATGCTGGAGCTTCTTGTGAGACGGCATCGTCTATCAAGCAGAGTCTTTTTCGAGAATCCTAGGGATATCGAACCGTACTACAAGCTCGCCGATATTATTCTCGTGCCGTCGAAATACGAAGGGTATGGTCTCGTTATCATCGAGGCGCTCGCGGCGGGGAAACCGGTGCTTTCAACTGACGTTGGCATCGCGCGTGAGGCTGGCGCTATCGTGACGACAGAAGACAAGTTTGCCGACGCGCTTGCAGAATGGTTCAAGAGTGGTCCTCGCACAGCTGAACTAAAGAATTATCCGTACAGAAATTTTGACAAGTATGTACGCGCATACTGCGATGACATTATCGCGTGCGCTAATGGTAAATAACTGCTACAATCGCGCACATCTATGGCTCAAAAAAGCAAGAAAAATAGGCCTTTAATAGGTTTTGTCGGGCAGGGCTACGTTGGCAAGAACTATGCCGACGATTTTGAAAGCCGAGGCTATTCAGTCGTTCGATACTCGCTCGAAGAGCCCTACATCGGGAACAAAGACCTTATCAAGGATTGTGATGTCGTCTTTGTTGCGGTGCCGACTCCCTCGACGCCGAGAGGCTTCGACGCGCGCATCGTCGACGATGCACTTTCACTCATTGGCAGGGGAAAGGTCGCCGTCATTAAATCGACGATCGTTCCGGGGATGACGCGCAAACTCCAAAAGAAGCATCCAGGCATCACGCTCATGTTCTGTCCGGAATTTCTTTCTGTCGCGACCGCCGCATACGATGTCGCAAATCCGTTTTTGAACGTTGTCGGCATTCCATCGAACTCCGCAAAACACAAGAAGGCGGCGAAGCTCGTGCTCGGGATGCTGAAAAAAGCTCCGGAGAATCTCACGTGCACGAGCGAAGAAGCGGAGCTCATCAAGTACGCCCACAACATCAGCGGCTACATGCAGATCCTCACGTTCAATCTCGTGTACGACTTGGCAGAGCATTTCAGGGCAGATTGGGGGCCCATCCAGCGTGCGATCGAAAGTGATCCTTTGATCTGCAACCGCTACGCGAATCCTGTCCATAAAGGCGGACGCGGCGCGGGCGGTTTTTGTTTCATCAAGGACATGGCCGCATTCGCTAGGCACTACGAGGAGACGGTTCGTGAGCCTGCCGGCTCCGCGCTTCTTGAGGCAGCACAGCTCAAAAATATAAGTTTGCTCGCGGCCTCCCGAAAAGACCTCGATCTCTTGGAGGGTGTCTACGGTGCGAACATGATACAGCGAGCGAAGAAGGCTCGCCGATA
>CAYVHJ010000047.1:0-5216 GCA_964451235.1 uncultured Candidatus Saccharibacteria bacterium
GGAGGCCGAGCCGGGCGCACTCGTGAGGGGTATCACGTCGGCGGCGGTGTAGAGGGTTCCATTCGCCTCGCCCGCGGCATCATCGCGGTAGATTGCGATTCCCGTGGAGGTCGCGGCCCCAAGTGTCGCAATATCAGTCGTTGTGCCGGAAGCAGAAAAGATCAATCCGATCGTCGTCGAGGCGAGCGTCTCCGAATCTGAAACGAGGTTGAATCCGATGATTGCGGTCGCGGCAGAAGAAGCCTTGATAGTTTGATTAGGGCTGGTGAGCGAAGCGGCAGCGTTCGTCGCAACCGCTGCATGCACGTAGAGTGCGTATCCAAAGAGAGAAACACAAAGTGCGAGCGTCGCAACAGCAAAGGCGACGCCATAGCGGCGGACGAATGAAAGATCCATATGATTAGTAATAAAACGTATAAAGACTACCCCGATTTATGCGACGCACGCGACACATGCGTCTAATGCGCTCATTATAGGCACGCTCTTCCCGCAAAATCTCCCTCAAACGCGAGGGGTGTGTATATCCAGCCCACGCCGACATACTTGCTTATCCGTCGCGACCGCGATACGTAAACAAGTGCGTGCTCACGAACTTGAGATGACGTCTCAAAGCGTCTGCAAAAGTTCGTTCAGCTTCGCGCGGGTCGAGGGACCGACGAATCCGTACGCGGCGGCGCCGCGCTTCGAAAGGCCGTACTTCTCCTGAAACTTTTGGACAGCGCGCTTTGTGAGAGCGCCGAAGCGAGTGGTTTCGTTTCCCGGCGAGCCCGCGCCGCCCGTTGCGATTTGTGTCGCCGCATCGGCGTTCAGAATCATCTGGAGCGTGCGGACGTCTTCGCCGATCGAGCCGAGTGTGAGCGCATGCGCAAGCGGAGCGCGCGCGGGTACTACAGGTGCTGCAGCGTCGGTCGCGAGCACGTTCCATATATTCGGGTCCTGTCCGCCGTCGAGTTTGAAGATTGAAACGCCGCGCACACCGAGACGCTTCGCAAGCTCCACCTTCTGTCTTACCGACTCCGCATCGGGCCAGACCATCATGCGGAACGAGAGGTTCGAGTTGGTCGTGCTCGCAACCATCGACGCGCTCGCTGCAGCAACGAGTGCGGAATTGTTCGTGTCCGTGAGAGGCGGCGAGGAGGTACCCGCCCCCGCGTATGTGAAGAACATCTCTCCCCAGTAACCTCGTTGCGGCGTGATGCCGCGCCCGGCCGCGATAGGCGTTGCATAGCCGGGATTGAATGACCAGAGGACGTCGTAGACGTACTCGTTGTTCGCGTACGCGGTGACGTTGTACTCGTAACCGTAGGTTGGAATGCCGATCATGAGCTTTTTCTTCGAGATGTCTTTCGCGGCCAAAAGTATGGCTTTTTCGACCCACCGGGGGTCTGCGACCGGCGCATACAAGAGGCCGGCCTTCCCCGCCTCGTCGGCAAGTTTTAGGTCGATGCTCTGCTGGTCGTAGGCCATGATGCGCACGCGGTCGCAGTACTTCCCGATCGCTTTGAAATCATTGGCATAGGTAGTAGCGTCCGGCGGAGGCGTCGTGCCAAAATAGCGGTCGGCGATGGGTGTACGCGACTCGATGGTACACATGAGCCACTTGTCGCCGAGACGCATCTTGAGTCCTTTCAAGAAGGTAGAGAAAAAATCTCTCGTCTCGGCTTTCTTTCCCTCAAAGTCAATATCAATGCCGTCGAATCCCTTCTCCTTCACGAGATTTGCGAGCGTATCTTCGAGTGCGATGCGCGATCGTGTGTCGCTCAATAGCGAGTGGAGGAAGTCGCTCCCGCTCGTCATGACCGTCGGGATAAAGCGTACGTTTTTGTTCTTCGCTTCAGCCCGCAAGGTGAGCCACGGCTCCTCGTCGAGCTTGCCGTTGTCGAGAAGCGTGCCGTCTGATTTGAGCGAATAGACGAACGGATTCACCTCGGTGAGCGTGTCGAGATGCGGGAACACATCCGCCGTGCCGGTCGCCGCTCTCCAGTACGGAATCCATCCCGAAACTTCAAACGACTTGTACATCGCGGCGTCCGCTGCGAGTGGAACAAGAAAAAAAACCGCAACGACAAAAACATGTGCAAGTTTCATGCTATATGTGGACGTTCATGACATTTCAATATTACGCCTCTATACTGGGGCGGCAAAATAATCGAATACTGCAGACACGATGCCCGCGGGATTATCGACGATGCGGAACGGCTCGCCTTTCTCAAGCGTCTCACGGGAGTGGAAACCCCACGAGATGCCGATAGCGCCCACGCCAGCGGCTCTGGCCTCGCGCATGTCGCCCAGCGTGTCGGTAATGAAGATGCATTCGGTAGCGCGCGTTTTGTATTTCTCGAAGACCATGTGAATTTTCTCGTGTTTAGAAGTATGTACGTCGGCTCCCATCACTTCAGAAAAGTAGCGGCCGATATGGTGCTTCTCCAAAAAACCCTGTATCGGGCTCGTGAGCGTTGAGGAGACGATGATGAGTATATACTCGTGCGAAAGTTTCCCGATGACCTCGCGTATGCCCTCGAACAATGTCGCCTTCTCCTCGAAGGCGGGCGTGAATATACTGAACCAGTCGAGATCGTGATTACATTCAGGTCCGTGTTCGCGGGACATAAGAGCCGCATGCCTTTCCCATGCGTTGCCTTCAAACACACTGTGAAAATCCTTCTCGGTGAAATAGGGACATAGTTTCTTCGCGGTCTCGAAGCCTACGGCATACGAATCTGCGATAACGCCATCAAAATCAAACAGCACGTACTTACGGCCTTTCATCGATCTAATAGTAGCAAAGAGACGGTCCTATTCTCCGGATGATAATAATTCACGCCTAGGCGTGAATTATTATCATTGCACTGCTCTGCGCATACGCGGCTGCGGCGTACCTCATACTTTGAGCCTCGTGCCTCCGCCGAACAGAACCAATAGAACCACGGCCGCGAAGTGCGGCAGGTGTCCCGAAAGCTCTATCGGTCCGAGAACGAAGAGTGGAATCGTGAAGAAAATCGTGAGAACGAGCGCATTCATGCGCGTGACAATGCCGAGAATAAATATGAGGCCGAACAAAGATTCTACGGCTCCGGCAGAGAGCGTGAAGAGGTAGTCGGAATACCACTCAAATCCGAGGAGTTGCATGAAGTTCCAGTGGTGCTGCGCGAGAAAGTTGATGCCGAGCTCTGGGCGAAGGATTTTTTCGGAGAAGCCAAGAACGAAAAGCGTTGCCCCCGTGCCAATTCGAAGGAGCGGCAAAGCGTATTCGTGGTAGCGTCGTGTGAGGTGCGCGAGCGCCCGCCACGACACAAGGCTGAAATAATCGCTTCCCATGATAAGGATAAAAAGGGCTGTGCTTAAAATCCAGACGTCTTCGAGTATTGCGATCGCTCCGGCCGCCGGAAAACTCGCAAGCCAAACTCCCATGAGTGCGAGCGCGGCGACGCGCGCATACAAGCCCACCAAGAACGCAATTCCGATAAGGATCTGAAGGACAACGAGAGCGTACGGTACGCCGGAGGCGATCGAGAGATTCGGCGAGAAGAGGTAGCCGTGCGTGCCCGCGATGAGGAAGAATGCGCCGGCTATCATCGAGAAGGTCGCCGCGGCGCGCGGAAACGCGTGATCACGGCGAGGATGGAGGAACGCGAGTTGCATTAATCCGCGTCGCTCGAGGTAGATGCCGGCCATCACGATCGCGAGTGCGACAAGCGCCCAGACGCCTAGGTAGATTGCGGTCGGCTCGTTCGTTATGTATGGCGGAACCTCCACTTCCGCAAACCACCGTGTATGCGCAAGCGCAAGTGCAGGCACGAGAAGCGCCACAAAAGAAAGAAGGCCAATGAGGTAGACTCGCATGTGAGAATGTTCAATGACCATGGCCAGAGTCGATGTCACCGTTGAAGATGGTGGGGTCGGCTTCTCCTTCAACGCGGAGTACTCCCCACGCTCCGCGATCCAGCCGCGCAAGCGCATGATCAACGAGAACGTAATTTCCCGGCACTTCAAGGCCAAACTCCACGATGGACGCGCCACCCGCAGGGACGAGCGTACTCTGGACATTGCGGTGCGGCTCGGAGCCGATTGCGGCTTCGGGATAGACGTTGTCGAAGATCTCGCCTATCACATGGAAGCTAGAGACAAGATTGACGCCGCCATTCCCCACAAAGAGCCGGACCTTTTCGCCGACATTCGCTGACATTTTCCCACTGACGCCTCCCGTGCGGCCGTTAAAGACCACGTACTGCGGCGTTCCGTTGAGCATGCCCTCCGCATCGAAGATCTGAATCCCTTTTTTGCCCAGATTCCCCGTCGTATAGAACTCTCCCTGCATCACGTAAAATTCTTTATCGACCTTGGGCAATCCTTCTGTAGGTTCTACGAGAATCAAGCCGTACATCCCGTGTGTCATGTGGTTCGCCACATTGGGGTGCGCGCAGTGGTACACGAAGAGACCGGGATTGAGCGCTTTGAAGGTGAGTGTCTTCGATTCGCCGGGCGCAACATTCGTCGCAACCGCTCCCCCGCCGGGGCCGGTTACCGCGTGAAGATCGATCGAGTGATGGTGCAGGCTCGTTGGGTCGTTCGTGAGCGTGAGGCGCACTGTGTCCCCCTCGCGCATGCGCAAGAAAGGCCCCGGCACCGTGCCGCCAAATGTCCAGTAGTTGATGAATACTCCCGGCGCCATCTCCGCGATGACTTCTTTCGTCGTAATCTCTATATCAACCGTCGCGGACTCCGTGCGCTCTATGGGCGGCGGCACATCTGCCGGATCGCGCGCAATGTCGGAAGGTCGCTTGAAATTCCCGATCTTCCGGAAGAGTTGCAAGACGTTCCCAAACGGAAGGACAGGCCCTTCCGCGGGACCGAACGTTTTGAGGAAGAACGGGTACTCGAATCCGTGCGGCAAGCCCTGCGGGACATAGAAGAAAATGGAGACGCCGAGGAATACGACGAGAAGCGAGACTGCCATCCATTTCGAATGGAGTTTGCGCAGAACGAGGTATATGAAGACGCCTGCGGCAACGTATGCAATGAAGAGACCGAGAGTTTGTACGAAGACGTACGAGAGAAGCGTTGAGAGCCAGAGCATGCAGTGTTTGCATTATCGCACGAGACACTGCCGCGCCAGTTCGGTCGTGCATCCGCTGTTAATAAGCAGCAAGGCACGGCTAGGTGAAACTTTGCCATTTGAAAATATACAAGCATCCGATCAGCACGAAGTGCAGACT
>CAYVHJ010000048.1:0-5176 GCA_964451235.1 uncultured Candidatus Saccharibacteria bacterium
GCTCACCGCCACTCTTTTGCAATCTCCCACTTTATTTTCACGAGAGCACCGAGCGTGAGGAACATGAGGATAAACTGCGCGAGCCAGCCGACGATCGGGATGAGACCGAGGAGTGCATAGACAAAGACGCCGAGCAGTATCGTTTTCCAGTTGACGTCGAACTCGCCGCCGAAGAAGCTCCGATATGCAAAGCTGCCGAGGAGAACAGGAGTCATGATCCAGAGATAGACGATCGTCGTTGCAAAGAGCAGAAGTCCGAGAATGCCGAGTGGAATGCCGATGAGTGACCACAAAAGCATGAGCGAGGCGACCGGCAGCACAATGCAAATGATGAGGCCTCTTCCTACTTCGAGCAGAGGCTTCGCCGCCGCAGTTTCGACAAGGCGCACCGCGAAGCGGCCGAACACGAGTCCAAGGAGGAGCGCCGCGGCAAGCTGCGACAAGGTGGTTGTGATGAGCGCGAGCGAAATGATGGCAACTATGCCGCCCATGGAGACCGTCCGCTCGCGCTTGTTGAAGGTGATCTCGCCCGAAACAACAGCGCCTTCTTCCATCGTCGCCTCTTTTCCGGCAGCATAGGTGAGGCTCCCCACGATACGTGCGCCGCTCCCTAGCGTGAGCTTGTCTGCGTACACTTCAACGTTGCCGGAAATCGCGGAATTGAGATACACGTCGCCGCCGCCGATGCGAACATCGCCGGAAACAGGCGCATCCACTCGCACGGTGCCACCCCCGGCGAGCAGATCGCCGCTGACGCTTCCGCCGATAGTGAGCTGCCCGCCCCCGAGCACGACGTCGCCGCCGACACTACCTTGAAGCAGGAGATTTCCTCCCGCGGCGCGGACATCGTCCGCCACATTTCCGAGGACCGTTACAGAGCCTCCGGCTGCCGTGAGATCGCCTCCGACGTTACCGCTCATCAAAATAGTCCCGCCGGCTGCTATTAGATCCGCCGAGGCTCGCCCTGCGCTCAAGACGTTCCCGCCGGCAATGTATACATCTTCGGCTACCGTTTCTTCGGCTCCTATCGAAGGTTGATCGCCCGCGCGTACTTCGGCTGCACGTGCCGCGTGCGGCAATAGCAAGGCCAAGAGAAGGATAAGGAGGATTGCGGGAAGTGATGTGTGAAGCCGGGCATTCGCTTTCATACGACGTCAGGGTAGCACGCCGACGTGCGTCACGCACGTATCAGAGCCGCCTTGTGAGCCGAAGATTGTGAGCGTGTAGGTCATCGTTTGGTGCGGCGCCACGTACGTGCCACCGGTCGTCGAATAGGCATGGTTCGTCATCAAATACGCCGTTCGGCTCGCCCCACAGAACGAGATCCTCCTCATCGACATCATCCAGCGGATCGTATGGATCGTATGGGTAATATGGGTCTTCGTAGTAATATAGATCCTCGTAGATGTAGATTTCCTCATCACAGTCACCGTAATATTCGCAGTCCCAATATGCGAGCGCGCCGGCGGCCGTGAGTTGCCGGTCTTCGGGCACCAACGTGTCGAGCGAGAGATAGCCGAGTGTAAGCCCCACGAGCATGAGGAGGAGCGCGACAAGGAAGAACGCTGCGACGTAGCGCACCATGACTCCGTAGTACGACATCCGGAGCCGCCGGAATGCAAGGGTTGTGGATTCACAAATCCGTCATGAATCTTGAGGTTATACTTACGCCATTATCCCTAATCTCTTATCCCTAACACCTAGTCTCTATCTATATGGTTCCTATTAATTATCTTGCGGTTTTGGGCGCAGCAATTGTCGCAATCGGCCTCGGTTTCCTTTGGTTTGGTCCTCTCTTCGGTAAGCAGTGGATGGCCTCGATGGGCATAACCCCCGACAAAATGGAGGCAATGAAAGCCTCCGCGAAGGAAAAGGGCATGGGCAAGACCTATGTGCTCATGAGTCTTTCAACACTCATCATGAGTTACGTTCTTGCGCACGCGCTCGTCTTCGCGAGCTCGTACCTAAACGTGAGCGGCATTGCCGCCGGTCTTCAGGTCGGATTTTGGAACTGGCTCGGCTTTGTGATGCCGGTCACGCTCGGCTCCGTGCTCTGGGACAACAAATCATGGACGTATTGGGCCATCACGAGTGGTTACTATCTCGTCGCGCTCCTTCTCATGGGCGAAGTCCTCGCACTTTGGACTTAAAACACTCCTTCTCCTTTTTCCCTTTTCTCACGCTCGGCTTCGTAGATACGCTCTCGAAGAGCGGTCGTCGAGAAGCCGTGGTCGCGTGAATTGAAATACATTTCGATGGGCAGATCGTGTCCCGTGTAGAGTTTCCCTTTCCAATCGGCGCCGATAACGCGCAGGTCGAATCCGTATTCGTTTTTCTTGAGAATATCGTAGAGCTCCGCTTCGGTGTCGTATACAAAGATCTCGTCGATGTACCTGATGGCCTCGAGAATGATGTGACGCTCCTCGACCGACATGATAGGTTTGTTTTTTTCAGGCCTGTCGAGCGAAGGATCAGGCTGAAGACCAACCACGAGGTGGTCACACATTTCCCTCGCCTCTTTGAACATGAGAATGTGCCCCGCGTGGCAGAGATCGAACGCCCCGACCGTGACCCCGACTTTTTTTCCATTTCTCATTTAGTTGAGACTAGCAAGTCATTGCAAAAAAAACAAAGAGCCTCTGCATATAACTCTCAACACAAACACATCCACCAAACCCACGAGGCGTCGCCTCGTGGGTTTGCATGCTAAGCTAGGTGCATGGTATACAGACGCGTCCCTTTTCAGGTTGATGAGTGGTTCCATTGCTACAACCGTGGAATAGACAAACGAGTTGTCTTTGAGTCGGAAGATGACTCGGAGCGCTTCTTGCGATTGCTCTATCTTGCAAATTCGATGAAGCGCGTTCATATGGCAGATGTCGCTATGCGTACCGAGGATGCTATGACACGATTACGATCACAAACGCTTGTGGCTATCGGCGCGTATTGTCTTATGCCCAACCACTTTCATCTGCTACTCAAGGAAATAGAAGAAGGAGGAATTGCAAAATTCATGCAAAAACTAGGGACAGCATCTGCGATGTATTTCAATACAAAAAACGGCAGAACCGGTAACGTGTTCTTGAAACCGTTCCGCTCACGCCATGTGGGAGAAGACCGCTACTTCCAACGCGTCGTCAATTACATTCACCTCAATCCAGCGGAGCGCTTTGAACCCGGATGGAAAAGAGGAATAGTCCAAGACATGGACCGTTTGCAAACAAAGCTCCTTGAATATCGCTATTCGAGTCTGCCAGATTACCACAACGAGCGAAGAGCAGTTGCCGCCATTCTTTCTGCTGAGGGTTTCAACATGTTCCGAAACATGCCTCTCCGAAAAGTTCTGAACGATGCGCGTGCATATTACACTGACATTTCACTCGATGATCCGGATTTACACTCGCCATCGTCTTGAAACCCACGAGGCGACGCCTCGTGGGTTACGGAGTCTACTGAAAATGCTATTCTAGCGGAATGAAAACCGCGCTTCTCGCATCCTATGAAAAAGACGAAAATCTCCTTCGACTCGGAAAACTTCTAAAAGAACACGGCTGGGAGCTTCTCGGCTCCTCGGGAACAGCAACATTCCTGAATGAGAATGGCATTTCCTGTCGCGATGTCGCTGATATCGTGGGCCCACCGATTCTTGGCCACCGCGTCGTCACGCTTTCGCGCGAATTGCACGCGGCGCTTCTGGCGCGCGAGGAAGACCAAACGGAGCTCGACAAGCTCGGCATAGAGCGCATCGACCTCGTCTACGTGACGCTCTACCCTCTAGAAAAAACGATCGCGAGCGACGCGCCGCCAGACGAGGTGCTCGAGAAAACCGATATCGGGGGCCCAACACTTTTGCGCGCGGCGGGGAAAGGCCGCCGCCTCGCGCTCTCTGATCCTTCGCAGATAGACCTCGTGGAGAAGTGGCTTGCGGGAGGAAGCGATGAGGGAGAGCGGAAGAAGCTTGCCGAGAAACTTGCTGCGGCGGCGGAGCGTCGAGTCGCCGAGTACGTTGTGGCGTCGGCAGATTACTGGGAGCAAAAAACAAACTAACAATGCCCAAACATTTTTTCTTCGATCTCGACAACACATTGACGAGAAGCAAATCGCATATCGAGCCCGCGCACGAGAATATTCTTTTTGCGCTTACGGAACGTGCCGACGTCACCGTCGTCTCCGGTCATCCTCAAAAAGACATCCGCGAACATTTGGAGAAACGCCTCGATGGGTGCTACTATATTCTTGCGCAAAACGGCAATTTCGCTCAAATGTCCGATGGAAAAATTCTGTGGGAACATCGGCTCTCTCCCGAACAAGTCGCGGCGATTCATAAGTTCACCGCAAAGGCGCGTAAGCATCTCGCATACAAAGTTCGCGATGAGAACGACATCGTCGAAGATCGCGGATGCCAGGTCGCCTACAGCCTCATCGGCCACCATCAAGAGGTCGAGGTGAAAGCAGCGTTCGATCCCGATCATGCGAAACGCAAGAAACTCCTCGAGGACATGAAAGAAGACGTTGCACGCCTCGAAACGGAAGCGAACGTCGAGATAAAGATAGGTGGCACGACCGTCCTCGACTTTATCGAAAAAGGAAAAACCAAAGGCTACAACATCGCGGAGTTCATCAAGACTTTAAGATGGAAAAAGGAAGATTGCCTCTACATCGGCGACGCCCTCTTCCCGGGCGGCAACGACGAGACAGTCATTGGTGTCATACCAACAAAGCCCGTAAAAGACTACCGCGAGACCTACGTCTACCTCGAAAGCGTCTTAAAATAACTATGTCCGTACCTGCGCTTGAAATACGCGACCTCAAGAAAACCTACAAGAGCGGCACCGTTGCATTGAAAGGCGTTTCGCTAACGGTTCCAGTCGGGGATTTCTTCGCGCTCCTCGGTCCGAACGGCGCCGGAAAAACGACAATAATCGGCATCGTCACCTCGCTCGTGAATAAAACGAGCGGCTCGGTGAAAGTATTTGGGCACGACATCGACAAGGAGCTCGAGAAAGCGAAGACTTACATCGGTCTCGTCGGGCAGGAGCTGAATTTCAATCCATTTGAAAAACCCCTTGATATCGTCGTGAATCAGGGTGGCTACTACGGTATTCCGCGAAGCGAGGCGCTCCCACGCGCAAAGCAGTTGCTCGGTGACCTGGGACTTGGCGAAAAAATGACACAA
>CAYVHJ010000049.1:0-4886 GCA_964451235.1 uncultured Candidatus Saccharibacteria bacterium
TTGGACATCATTTGATCGCCGGGATCTTCCATCATCGCGCTCTCGTCTTTTTCCATCATCAATTCATCCTTTTGCATTATTGCATCGTCTTTCTGCATCACCTCTCCCTTTTCGTCATCTTTCACCTGCCCCGTAGGCAGCTCGCTGTCCTTCGGGGTCATCGAGTCTTCCGAGCTGGACTGGCTGGAAAGAAGCGCGTATGCGCCGCCTGCAACCAGAAGTAACACTACTATTCCTATAACAATGTTTTGTGTACTCATATAATTTAATTATGTACCAGCCGGTAATGCATCGAGTATAGAAAGGTATCCGCAAATGTCAAACTAACTTGACATCCCCCTGTGGAAAAGTCGCGGCGGCGGGTGCGATCGAAGCCGAGGTCTGTTTGAGAGAAGCGAGTTTCGCAGGCCAGAACGTATCCGCCGACGAAAGCGACTCAATCAAGCTAGAGAAACCGATCGCTGTAGAGTCGAGCAGACATTTTTGACACGACCATAACCACGAGTACCGCAACGAGCCACGGATCGACTGTGTGGTCGAGACTTTGCACGACAATGCCAAAGAGAAGCGCCGCGCTCCCTGCGAGAAATGCGGCTCGGCCGGCAAAGCTCCGATGTGCCTCTTCCCGCTCGTCCCCTCCCCGCTCACGCAGGACAAAGGCCGCAATCGCGCCAAAGGCTACGATCGCCCCGCCGAGTATCACCATCTGGAGAGAGGTTGGCATCCAGAAACCGAACGGGTTGAGGAGCAGCACGAGGAGCGCGATGAGAACAATTGATGCGATAACTTCTTTCATAATTATGATTCTATCGTAAATAATTTCTCGACAGGAACTTTGAAGACCTTGGCGACCTTGAGCGCAAGGAGAACTGATGGCGTGTAGTTGCCCTTCTCTATCGCGATGATTGTCTGCCGGCTGACGCCGATGCGCTCTGCCAAGTCTTCCTGCGTGATTCCGGCACTTGCGCGCGCAGATTGGACTTTGTTTAGAACGTGTTCGCCCATAGGCACATCATGCGGAGTTGCAATTGGTATGTCAACTTTACTTGACAGGTGCATTTCTGGCAGCTCCGCGAATTTTTGGCTGATATACTTTCTCCATGAGCACACGTGATGACATTGCCGCGTTCATCAAAGGCGACGTTGCGGATGATGCCGAGACACGTGCGGTATACAGCCACGACACGAGTGTCTTCGAGCGAACGCCCGCCCTTGTCGTCTTTCCCAAAGATGCAGAGGATGTCTCCGCCGTCGTGAAATATGTCCACGACGCGCACGCGCGGGGCGAGAATATCTCGATAACGCCGCGCTCTGCAGGATCAGACATGACCGGCGGACCGCTCACTGATTCGATTTCACTCGTCTTCACGAAATACATGAATCACATGATCGACATCGGCGATAGCTATGCCACCGCCGAGCCGGGCATCTACTACCGCGATTTTGAGAAATTAACCCTTGCCCGGAACGGAAAACTCCTTCCCTCCTACCCCGCCTCCCGCGAGCTCTGCGCCTTAGGCGGCATGATAGCGAACAACTCCGGGGGAGAATTGACGCTTCGTTACGGACAAACAAATCGCTATGTACACGAACTCGACGTCGTGCTCTCCGATGGCTCGCGCGCGACGTTGAGACCGCTCACTTCCAAAGAGCTTGCGGAAAAAGAAGCGCAGCAGGATCTCGAGGGCGAAATATACCGACAAATGCATGCTCTGCTGCGCGATAACGAGCGTGAAATAGAAGCGGCGCGACCCGATGTCTCGAAAAATTCCGCTGGGTATTCGCTCTGGAGAATATGGGACAAAGCGACCGACTCGTTCGACCTCACGCAGCTCGTCACGGGCTCTCAAGGAACGCTCGCGATCGTAACAAAGGCGACCGTGGGGCTCCTGCGCCCCAAAGAACACAAAGCGATGCTCATTGTCTTTCTCTCCGATATCAACACCCTGCCGGAAGTGGTGCGCCGCACGCTCGCTTTCAAGCCAGAATCATTCGAAAGCTACGACGACCAGACCTTCCGTCTTGCCGTACGCTTCCTGCCGCAGATCGTCCGGCACTTCGGGTTTATAGACATGGTGAAGCTTGCCTTTGCTTTTATTCCCGAGATGCTCATCGTCGCGCTCGGAGGCGTACCGAGACTTGTTCTCATGGCAGAGTTTGCAGAGGATTCAGAAAGGCAAGCGCGCGCCCTCGCGCGCGACGCGCAAAATTCTCTCGCCGATTTGCCCGTCGCGACGAAGGTCGCAAAAAGCGCGACGGCTGCTGCAAAGTACTGGACGATACGGCGAGAGAGCTTCAGTCTGCTCCGCAAGAATTTGCGCGGGCTCCACGCAGCACCCTTTATCGACGATCTCGTCGTCCACCCCGCCGATTATCCGCTTTTCCTCCCCGAGCTCACGCAGATCCTCGAGGAGCACAGCCTCATCTATACGATCGCGGGGCATATCGGTGATGCTGATTTTCACATCATCCCGCTCATGGACCTCTCGCAGCCCGATTCGCGAAAGATGATTACGGAACTCGAAGAAAGGGTCTACCGTCTCATTGCAAAATACCGCGGCTCGATCACCGGAGAGCACAACGACGGTATCGTGCGGACGCCCTATTTGCCGCTGATGTTTTCTCCGCGCATGATCGAACTCTTTGCGGAAGTTAAGAAAATTTTTGATCCGTTGAACATCCTCAATCCCGGCAAAAAAGTCGGCGGAACTGTCGAGGACATCAAGCGAAGTATGATGACGCACGCACCATTAAGCGGCACCGCTGCATGAGCGTTCTGTCGGTCACAAGAAGCTGCGCGTGGGACTTTGACGTTCGACATTCATACCTTTTTCGACCTTGCTTACCCGTCGCGACCGTGACAGATAAACAAGTGTTATACTGCGCCCATGTCACGGGACTCTCGTACCAAAATCTCACTTGAGCAGAGTGCGCGACGTCGAACACGTAGAGGTCTCATTGAAAGAGCCGTCATCGGCACACTCGCGGTGGGCGGAATGCTCACGATCGCGATGATGGCGCCAAAAATCTTGTCGCTACTGAAACACGAGCACCTCGACTACGTGATGCCAGCCGACCCAAAACAACGGTTGCGAGAGACTATGTCGCGAATGAAGAGAAAGGGGTGGATCAGGTTCGAGAAGATTGGCAGCAAGCGTTACCCGCGTCTTACCGCACGCGGGCACAAGCAGATGAGGCGCGTGTCTCTCGGAACGGCGTCGATACGCAAGCCGCTCCGCTGGGACCGGCGATGGCGGATGGTTATCTTTGACATCGAAGAACGTCGTAAAAGCGACCGAGCAAAGATTCGCCGCCTCCTCCACCAGCTTGGTTTTCTCCGTCTTCAGGACAGCGTTTGGGTCCACCCGCATGATTGCGAAGAGATCATCGCCCTCATAAAAACAGATATGCGAATTGGTCGTAATGTTCTATATGTCATCGCCGATGCTATAGAATTCGACCGCCCCTTGAGACAACATTTCGGCCTCTCGATGACCGGCTGACTGCTCAACCGTTTTTTCATTCACTTGCTTATCAGTCGCGGTCGAGTCCGATAAGCAAGTGATAAGAGCCAAGCTACTGGGTGCCTTTACCTCTCATGAAGAGCATCAAAACGATGAGGAACGCGAAAAGCGTGAAGCTCATGAGCGGGAAGGTGATGTAGCCGAACTCGAAGAGGAAACGCACGCCGCAATCGAGCGCCTCTCCCGCCGTTGCGGGGCATGGAAGAAGCGAGCCTCCGCCCATCTGGAGATAGTGCTGGTAGAGTGCGATCGTGCCACCAAAAACAGAGAGCGCGATGGAATAATCCGCGATACTATTGTCCTTCTTCCAAAGCGCGAGCCCAAAGAGCACGACCTGCGGGTAGAGAAACGATCTCTGCCACCAACAGAGAGCGCAAGCCGGAAATCCGAGCGAGTCATAGTAGAGAGAAAGCACGAGTCCTCCGAGCGAAAACAAAAAGCCCAACCATAATCCCCACTTCTGCAAGAATGACGCGACATCTTCGAGACCGGGAATGCTCTTTCGAAGAAAAAATACCGCGAGAAACGCAGCACCTACGACCTGCATCGTGAGAGTGCCGAGCGCGAGCAGAAAATTAATTGTCTCAACTGCCATTTTCAGGAAGTGAACATCCGGCCTTTTCGGCAAGTTCTTGCAGAGTGCGTTCGCCCGTTAAACGACTTCCATCGGCAAATTCCCAAGTCGGATATTGCTTAACCTTCTTGTCAATACACGCCTGGAGCTGCGCCTTTCCGTCCGATGTCGAACACTCAACGTATGGCAGGAGGCGCTCGGAGCTTCCAAAGAGTCGCTTTGTGTTCTGACAGTGCGGGCACCAAAACGCGCCGTAGAATACAGCGCCTTTGTCTTTCAGGCACTGCGCGAACGAATCGAGATTCCCCGGTCCTGTTTTCAGGAACACCGAGGCGCCGAGTATGAGCAGAACGAGAACGACAACGGCAATCCAAAACATGAGCACGCCTTTTTTCATCCCGTGAGTATATCGCGTGCGCGGATTTGGTACAATGCGAGTGTGAACGAAATCGAAGATATAGAAAAAGCGCTTCATATTGAAGACATCAACAGGTCGTTTCTTCTGAAGGTCGTCCAGCCCGCGCTCGTCGGTTTGATCGATGGCTCGATCTCCACACTTGCTCCCCTCTTTGCCGCAGCATTTGCAAGCGGGAGCTCGCACATCGCCTTCTTGGTGGGAACAGCGGCCGCGATCGGCGCCGCTATCAGCATGGCGTTTGCCGAAGGACTTTCTGACACCGGCGAACACACCGGGCGCGGACACCCCGTCATTCGCGGCCTGATCGTGGGAGGAATGACATTCGTGGGTGGGATCTTGCACACACTTCCCTTCCTCCTTGCAGACCTCA
>CAYVHJ010000050.1:0-2428 GCA_964451235.1 uncultured Candidatus Saccharibacteria bacterium
TCGGCAATGCGAAGTATTGAGGGATGAGTGTCCTTTGTCAGACCTCTCTTCCAAGAAATTCGCATGCTCTATATTGTAGCATAATTTCTCTACCATTAGACGATCCCGCAATTCGTTGAGAATACTGCAAAAACGCGGTCCCTTCAACGCCGCGTCGTTGCACGGGAACAATATCACCTGATACAATACGCGACGAAGTACATGTATGGCGCCCCATGATCGTCGTGCGCTCATTGAGAAACTCCCCCATTCGGAGATGGTCTATCCCGATTCGCTCATGCACCGCATTAAGTATTACATGTGGTACTACTACACGCCATATCACCCCACTGTGCGCGATAGCGTGATTGCGCTCAACCTCATCAAGAATCGCGGCCGCCAGCCCTTCCTACTCGGCACTGTCGCATCACATCTTTCGATCGAAGAATTTGTCGCGTTCCTCGTTGAAAACGGATACGCCTACCACCGTGTCGCGTGGGAGGACGATGGCGAAGTCGTCAGCCTGCGGCGCGTGTACGATTTCGAATTCCAGTATCACCTGCGGATCTTCGAAGATAGAGAGGTCCGCGGACACTACGAATACACGCCGGAGTGCTATCCCCTTTGGCACCTCTGGGACATTGGGCGCGAAGACCGGCGTGGAGAATTCCTCGGACTTTTCGGGAAAAGGATCATACCGCACACGTCCGACGATCGGTCTGATTATCAATGGGAATTTCTTCCACTGACTCGACGCCTTCTGGAATAAATTCCACGCGAAGGAGGAGTCCGCGGCGCACCGATTCGTTCCAATACTGATCGAAGACAAAGTTCCCCAGTGAGTAATAGATGTGCTTGCCGGCGTACACTTCGTCTTCCTGCACGATGTGCGGATGTGACCCGATGACGAGATCGGCTCCCGCGTCGACGAATTGCCGTGCAAGAGTTTTGACTCGCTCCGGCGGAGGCACGTATTCATCTCCCCAGTGCGTGTACACGACAACAATTCTTCCTGCTCCTACCTCGTCGCGCACCCGCGCGACTGTGTGATTAGTCTTGTCTGAAGTCCAATCGCTCCAATTTATAAACGAGAATGGGATACCGCGGAGTGAAATCCGTTCAACCCGATTCGATTCCCCGAGATCAGGCTCTCCGAAATAAAGGATTCCGGCTTCGTCGAGCCACCGCTTGGTTTCCGCGAGGCCCTCGCGACCGAAATTCATGGTGTGATTGTTACCGATGGAAACGAGTCGAATATTGTGCCGAAAGAGAAGTGCGGCAGTCGTTGTGGGGAATGTAAACGTGAAATTCCCCTCTCTCCCGACCTTCGAGCCGACACTCTTCGAGAGGTGTGCGGTGATTGGTCCTTCGAGATTTGCGACGACAAGATCCGCACTTTGCAGTAAAGCACTAATGCAGGAAAAAATATAATCGCCTCCGCGTTTCTCCATTGCGGTACGGATCGAGCGATCGAACATCATGTCACCTCCGAAGATGATGGAAGCTCGCGGCTTTGGCGCGGGAGCCGGTACAGATGCAATGGGACGGACGAACGTCTCGGTGTTCGCGGCAGGAAGCATTAAAATCCACGCAGCACCGATAACGGCCGCCGCGCTTCCTGCAAGGCGCCAGTTGCTCATCGCGACACTGTATACCTAGCCGGTTATACCAGAAAGTGAGTGAGGTTTTCCTTCGGCGATCGAAGCGTTCGTAATGCGGATGAACTTCGCTTTCGCATGAAATTCCTTGAAATTGCGGGCTCCCACGTATCCCATGCCTACCTGTATGCCAGAAAATAACTCTGCGACAACCTCCACGACAGACCCCTTATAAGGCACTAACGCTTCAACGCCCTCGGGAACGGCCTTGCGCCCGTGGGTGAAGTAGCGCTCCTTCCCCGCTGCGCTCTCTATCACAGATTTCGAACCCATGCCGCGGTACTCTTTGAATTTCTTTCCGCCTTTTTCGACGACGTTCCCCGGCGTCTCGTCGGTTCCGGCAAAAATATTTCCGAGCATTACTGCCGAGGCTCCGGCAGCAAGCGCCTTTGCAATGTCTCCCGAGGTACGCATCCCGCCGTCTGCGATGACCGGCACCTTCTTTTTCGAAGCGACAGAAACAACATCGAGAATCGCCGAAAGCTGCGGCACACCGACGCCGGAAATAATCCGCGTCGTGCAAATCGAGCCGGGTCCGACGCCGACCTTCACGGCGTCCGCAAATGTGCACGCTGCCTTTGCAGCTTCTGCGGTCGCGATGTTTCCGAAAATCATTTTTGCATGCTTAAAGGATTTCTTGATTTTCTTCGCACTGTCTATGACATTCAAATTGTGACCGTGCGCGCAATCGATGACGATCACGTCTGCTCCGGCTTCGTCGAGCGCACTCGCCCTATCCGCGGCAAACGGCCCGCAGGCCGCCGCAACAAGCACGCCTTCTTTCTTTACTT
>CAYVHJ010000050.1:2438-4812 GCA_964451235.1 uncultured Candidatus Saccharibacteria bacterium
CCACGTTCTAAAATTTTGGCAACCATGATTCATGCTACTCATGGAACCTCTAAAGTCAAGCAACAAATTGTATCTTTGATAACGCGGTTTCGAGTTCGGGTAGGCGCACGCGCTCAGAGTTCTCCATTTGCTGGTCGCTATTGATGTAGATGCCCTTGTTCTTCTCGAGCGTATATAATGTCACGTGCGCAGCCTGCACAGGAAGCCTCGCGCCAAATGATTTATTTAATTCCGCAAATAATTCGTTCAAATTTGAGACAGCGCAACGAGCAACGATTGTCTTGTCCGCGCCTTCCTCGATGAAGCGAAGGTCTTCGAGAAAAGATTCGAACTTCATTGGATTCCTTTCTACAAAAGATTCAAAGAGCGACGCAAGTCTTTCGTTCGGTATGTGAGAAAGTTCGGGCGTTTGTTTAGCATGCAGGAGCGTTACGTGAAATTCATCTTTTTTGCTGAGCCGCACACCTTTCCACTCCACTTCCTGAGGAAACGCACTGAAAAGGTTGGCATCGAGTGATAGGTATATCGAACCCTGCTCGTTTTGACCGTACGGATATTTAAGGCCGACTGGTTCCTCAATAGGAGATTGTATCGACCGGCCTTCGGGATATTCTCTCATGCGCGGTCTTTTTTCGCAGCAGCTTTGATGAACGCGCTGAACAAGGGGTGCGGCGAGAGAGGACGGGCTTTCATTTCGGGATGGAATTGCGTGCCGAGCATAAAAGGGTGCTCTTTTTTTGGAAGCTCCGCGATTTCCATCAAGCGACGGTCGGGAGAAATACCGGAAAATATGAGACCGGCTTTGGAAAGTCGCTCTACGTATTCCGGATTTACTTCGTAGCGATGACGATGCCGCTCCGAAATCGACTCCTTCTGGTAGGCGTCACGCGCAATTGTACCTTCCACAAGATCGCACGGGTATGCACCAAGGCGCATTGAACCTCCGTAGTCTTTCTTCGCCAACTTCTCGATCTGCTCCGGCAATATCATGATGACCGGATGCGGTGTTTCGGGATTTATCTCCGTCGTGTGTGCACCCTTGAGGCCTGCAACATTTCTCGCGTATTCGACCGTCATGAGCTGCATCCCATAGCAGAGACCGAGATACGGGATTTTGTTCTCACGTGCAAACTTGATGGCTGCGATCTTACCTTCGATACCCGTCTCACCAAAGCCTCCCGGCACTAGGATACCGTCGTAGTCTTTGAGCTCGGAAACCGAATCTGGATTTGCTTCGTAGTGCTTAGCATTCAGCCAATGGATCTCGGGCTTCGCGTCCTCTGCGTACGCAGAAAATTTTATTGATTCGATGACAGAGATGTATGCGTCCGAGAGCACGAAGTCTCCCGTATCAAAGTACTTACCGACAATGCCGATCTTTACGCACTTTCCGCCGTTGCGCGCTTTGTCTGCAAAGGATTTCCATATCGAAAGGTCTGCTTCCGGTTTTCCCTCGTACCCAAACGCATCAAGGAGAATATCCGAGAGCTTATCGCGCTCAAAGTTGATAGGCACATCATAAATACTTTCGACATCGGGTGCCGAGACGATCATGTCGGGATGCACGTTGCAGCTGATGGCGAGTTTTTCCTTGCGCTTCCGATCGAGTGGATGCGCCGAGCGCGCGATGATGATGTCGGGTTGCACGCCATAGGAGTTGAGAAGACGAACGGCGTTCTGCGTCGGCTTTGTCTTCATCTCTCCGAGCGTTCCCGGCACCGGCAAATACGAAACCATGACAAAGAGCGCGTCGTCGGGGGAGAGGAGGTGCATCACGCGAGCCGCGTCCATATAGAGCGCATTCTGAAAATCCCCGACCGTGCCGCCGATCTCGACAACCGAAATGTCCGAGCCTGAAACATCTGCGGCGCGCCGCAGGCGCTCGATCACCTCGTCGCGCACGTGTGGGATCGTCTCGACACATTTTCCCCCGTAGCCAAGGTTGCGCTCACGAGTAATCACCGAGGCATACACCATGCCGCTTGTCATGTAGTCGTCTCCGCCAAGATCGCGTTCGAGAAAGCGCTCGTAGTTTCCCATGTCCTGATCCGTTTCGAGGCCGGAATCCAAAACAAAAACCTCTCCGTGTTCAATCGGATTCATGGTACCTGCATCCACGTTGAGATATGGATCAATCTTGACGAGATTCACCGAAAGGCCGCGTGCGGAAAGAAGTTTTCCGATCGAGGCAGTCGCGATTCCTTTGCCGACGCCAGACATCACGCCTCCGACAACAAAAATATACTTATGCCCGCTCTGTGCACGCCGTTTCATCGGACTCTACTGTATCACATTAATTCCGTAAGGACAGCTGCCCCCACTGACATGCAATGAGGCGTCGCCTCATTGTATGTCAGGAGCTACGTGTGCAGGT
>CAYVHJ010000051.1:0-4806 GCA_964451235.1 uncultured Candidatus Saccharibacteria bacterium
GTTTCCTCATGCACGGGCCCGTGCATGGGCGGTCTAGCGATCACTCCCGGACCAGATGATTTTCAGCCGAGCGGTCCGCCATCCTCAGGTCTCGCGCGCGCCGTGCGGGACTTCCTTAACCCGCAGCAAGAACAGATGTGTTCGCTGCCCGGCGGCGGCCAAGTGCCTTGCTCTTCGATTGCCAATCCAGGCGCTCAGCAACCGCTTTCCCAGAGTCAGCAACCACAACTCCAGCAGCCGCCCGATCTCGGCACGCAGAATACAGTTCCCTACGCGCCGGGCACGTGTCCTCCGCAGTTCTACTGTGCGAATAGCACCTACTACTACCGCGCGAGCACGTGCGTTGACCAGGTGCGCGAGAAATGCTCGGCTGGCTGCTCCAGCACGAGCAATACGTGCGCCTCGACATCAACAAGCGAGACAAATCTCTCGGCGATAGATCAAATCGGGCTCATTGCGGAACCCACCTCCACGCCATCCGGAGCGGTGAGCGATCTCCTATTCGAACTCTCAATAAGTGGAGACGACGTCGCAAGACTTGAAGATGAAACGACTCCATCCGGCACTCTCCCTCCAGACGGCTCATACGGAGCGCCTCCGTCGGTTTCGCAGCAGACATTTATTTCAGGCGACCTCCGTTATAGCCAAGCGGAGCAGTATCAACCGCAGCAACTCTCTGCATTGCAGAGAACTCTCGCAACGATGAAGGATACGCTCCTGCGTGTGCTCGCGTACCTGCGGCCGTTCGGAAGATCTGCACCTCTCGAAGGAGAGTACGATGAATGGGCAGAGTGACGTGTCCCTGTAGATTTTTCAACCCCATGCTATAGTACCCGCACCAAATGGGATTCACGAAGTACACATCGCAGGCGGAGAAAGAACGCATTAGGATGAATGAGGGCATTCGCGCGCCGCAGGTGCGCGTGATCGGCCCAGAGGGCGGCAATCTCGGCGTCATGCCCATAAAAGATGCGATCGCGAGGGCAGTTGAAATGGGACTCGATCTTATCGAAATATCCCCCAATGCGCAGCCGCCGGTAGCGAAGATCACCGACTACGGAAAGTATAAGTACGAGCTAAAGAAAAAAGAGAAGGAGGTGAAGGCAAAAGCGCACGTCACCGAGACGAAAGTGACGCAGGTAAAGATCGGCACCTCCGAGCGCGACATGCATATCAAGGCTTCCAAAGCTGCCGCATGGCTCTCGGAGGGGCACCGCGTGAAGGTGGACCTCTTTCTTTGGGGACGCTACAAGTACATGGAATTCAAATTCCTCAAGGAGCGCCTCGAGCGTTTCCTTGCCATAATTCCCGAAAGTTACAAGATCGCCGAAGAGATACAGAAAAGCCCGAAGGGTCTCTCCGTCGTCTTGGAACGGGACGCATCGAAAAAGGCGCCGGTTCCTGCGGCAGACGCTGCCTCGGAGAAAAGCGCCTGAAAATTTGCTTTTCTCGCCAGTTCGGGCATAATGCCACTGCCGCCTCAAGGGCGGTTATTGCATGAAAACAAATAAATCATTTCTCAAACGGCTGCGCGTGACGCGCAAAGGCAAGATCATCGCGCGCGTGCCCGGCCATAATCACTTCAACGCGAAGGAGAGTGGCACGGGCCGCCAGCGCCGCCGCCGCTCCCAGCGGCTGAATAATCAGTTCTCCAACCTCGACCGCAGCCGTTTTTTGCCCCGTTAATCCTTCGACTCCGCTCAGGATAAAATTTCAATTTCATGGCACGGGTAAAAAGAGGCGTTACCAAAACGAAGCGGCGCAAGAATATTCTTGCGCAGACGAAAGGCTACCGCTTCGACCGCTCAAAGAAAGAGCGTGTTGCGAGGGAGGCAATCTTTCACGCCGGCTCCTACGCCTTCAAGCATCGCAGGGCGAAGAAGCGCGAGTTCCGGAATCTTTGGGCGCTTCGCATCAATGCCGCCGCGCGTCCCCTTGGCTTCTCATACTCGAAGCTCATCGGAGCACTCAAAAAGGGCAACATCGCGCTCGACACGATGTCAGCGCTCGCAAAAGACTACCCCGAGACATTTACGCGCGTTGTTCAACAACTCAACAAATAGCGAGGCCGGTGCGGCGGGAATTTCACTCGAGGACTGTTTGAGTTTTAGCAAGTTCCGCAGAGTGAAATTCCCGCCGCGTTAGGCCGAGTGTCACAAAATATACTCCGCGTTTTTTCCCGTTGCACTCCATTGGTCATGGTTGTTGAAAACGAGATTGATCTTCTCTCTATCCTTCATAACCATTTCTACCAGACGCTCAACCATCGCCTTCGGATCGGAGTCGTATATGATCCTGTTGTTCGGCCGGTGCGCCGCCTCTATCACGTGACGGAGGATCTCGTCGGTCTTCCACGTGCCCTCGAGGATTCCTATCGGACGATGATCTTCAAACGCAACTGAAAACTCATTGAGGGTGCCGATGCGCCCGCAGCCAATGACGACGGCGTCGGAGGAGCGTATGAGAAGAAGATCGCGGCCGGCGTAGCCAAACCCCGTGTAGACGATGACGTCCATATAGTCGAGCGGGAGTTTGTAGACTTCCACGTGTTCGCGTTCGGTGGCCGCAGGTGAGAAACCGATGGAGAAACCACATTCATCCTTGGCGCCCATCGTAGCGTAGAGGGGAAAGCCGGTTGTCGCGCCGGTTGTGATGATTGCGCCCTGCTTCGCGATTTCGCGCCCGAGCTCTTTGGCTTTCTCAAACGCATCGAGTCCGCAGTAACCGGTTTCGGCCGCGCCAGAAACGCACACTTTGACGACGCCAAAGCCTCCGGGAAGACGACAGAAATTTCGCGGCACCGCCATGTGATTCGGATGCATGATGCGTTTGCTCGACATTCGAAAAGTATAACACCTCTTTAGACAGTTTATGCGCGACGCATGAGAAGCATGGATCTCATTGCGATTGCTACGAACATCGCCCCCAAAATGTCCATCAAAAGATCGAAGAGAGTATCTGAAATATAGTTCGGTGCGTTTGATATACCGGCGGCAAGCTCAAAGAACTCCCACGCCAGGCCGAGCAGTAATGCGCCTCCGATCACAAGAAGAAGATTCGACGCACGGCCAACGCTGGAGCCAACCCAATAGAAGAAAAGGGCTGCCCACACGCCGCCAAGAAAATGCGTCATGAGATCGAACCATTGGAGCTTCCAGTACAGATCGTTCTCGAGCGCAAAAATATGCAGCGTCGCAAGGGCAACGACAACCGCGAACTGCACAAAGAGCAACACCTTTTGCATGAATGAGTATATTAACCCAAAAATCCGCCTTATGGCGGATTTTTCGGGGCGGCAGGTACGGCAAGCCTGGGGTTTGAATCCAGGTGGGTTTCCCCAGTCTCGAGCGCAATCGCCCGAGACGATATCGGAATCCCTTACTTGAACCAAGCAGGTTTTAGTACCAGCCGCTCCAATAAGTGTATACCACTACCAATCAGAATCAACCATGAAGAAGTGCGCTCCGGCGGCAAGCCGCGATTTTCGGCCGAGGACTGTTTTAGCGAAGCGAGTTTCGCAGGCTGGAAATCGCGGCTTGCCGTGAAGGAGCGCATTTAGGGGAGGATTCCCTGCAGTTCCTTTTCGTACAGTATGTCCTCGTGGGAAACTTTGTAGTCGATGAGCTCTTTCTTTCCGAACCAGTGCGGTATTTCCATCTCGGCTTCAGCGATAGAGCCGGATGCATGGATGAGATTACGTACCGCGCGATCGTCTGCATCCGACATCACGTATGAATCGAGCACAAAATCACCGCGAATGGTGCCGACGGGCGAGGTACGCGGTTCCGTACCACCCGTTATTTTCCTCACCAATTCGACGGCATGCGCACCCTGCCACACCATGCAAATGATAGGACCCGATGTAAGATATTTCTTGAGATTCTTGAGGATTTTTGCAGTAATCTCGAGTGGATCTTTCGAGGGAGGCGGGAAACCGCGGGAGAGGTAGCTCGCGATCGTTTTTTCGCCCGTTACCTGCCGCCAGTTCGGATCGAGTGTGTAGTGCCCTTCCACGTGTTCTGCGGTCGGCACGACCATCTTGAGTCCGACAAGCTTCAAGCCAAGTCGCTCGTAGCGACGGACGATTTCGCCAATGAGTGCCCTCTGAATGGCATCGGGCTTGATGAGGACAAGTGTTCTTTCTTCTTTCGGATGCTTCATTGTTCAGTACACTAGCACGTTTTTTTCTCAAAAACTATTGATAGAGCGAGGCTGGATCCGGAAGATTACCGAGCGCCGTGCCGAGGTCGTGAGCGGGGCGGCCGTAGCTTGCCTCGAATTTTTTGCGCATCTCCGCTTCCACCTCTTCGCGATCGTGTCCGTAGGTGCGGTATGAGAGTTCCTTTATCGTAGGCACCCGGCTGAAATCAAACTTAGGGAGATCTATCGTCTGCATCGAGAAGGGTCGCGCCGGCGTACCGTTGACGAGAAGCGCCATAACCGCGTGACGATTTGGCAGATTCTCGAGATCCTGCTGCCTGAAGATCGGCTCAAATTGCTTCGAGAGAAATTCGGCATCGGTCGTACCGACTCTGAACGCGGCTTTCGTGCCTGCATTGCCAATGACCGCATCGCGGATCTTCTCATCAAGCTGAGCGATAAATTGGTGCGCGATGATGAGCGCAAGTTTGTATTTTCGCGCCTCGGAGAGAATGGTGCCTGTCGAGGGAGTTGCAAAGTTCTGAAATTCATCAATGTAGAGATAGAAAACAGGAAAATCTCCCTGCGTTTCCACGCGCGAGAATGCCGCTTGCAGGAATTTGGAAACGAGGATGAGTCCGAGTAGTGAGGTATTCCGATCTCCGA
>CAYVHJ010000052.1:0-4747 GCA_964451235.1 uncultured Candidatus Saccharibacteria bacterium
AAACCACTAAGCCGCGTCGATGTTCCGTGATCCTCTTTATCAGAACACTGCCACAAATTCAGCTTCGAGGATGAATCGCGCGCCCTTTCCCGCAAGCGTGTCACACGTGACGAGCGTGAGCTTTTTGCCGAGCGTGGGCGAGAGGTCGACAATACCTTCTGCAACATCCACCTTGGTGAGCGATGTTACCGTATAGAGATATGTTTTACCCTCGCCTTGGATCGTGATCGAATCACCAGCCTCAAGCTCGGGCACGCGGTTGAATGCCTTGTACATTTGATTTTTCACCACAGGGAGATGCGAGGTGTGCGCGAATATAAGAACGTTCCCTTTCTCGCCGAGACGCGCGGAGTCTACATAGCGCACCGGTCCGTCCTTGAGATACTCGTCCAACGTTGGAATGTCGCGTGTGACCGGATTCTGTACCGGAAGATCGATATTTACTTCGGGAATCACGATGCGCTCTGGTAAAATTGCACTCTCACTGTTCTCTGTTCTCTGTTCTCTGTTCTCTGATGCTGGGCCAAGTTGGGGAAGTTCCGAAAGCGCAACGACATCACGGCCCGAGGTAAAGAGCCCCGTCCCACGCTCCGCGCACTCCTCTCCGTCGACGTAGCACGGCACGAAGCCGACAGAATCAGCCGCTGAAAGCGAAAGAAAGAAAATCACGACTGTCGTCGCGAGAAACACAGGAGCCGGAGCACCTTTAGGGGCTCGAGATGAAGCCATAAAGGCTAAAACGGTACAGTATTATTTAGATTTTGTCAATTTTTTCCTAACTACCTTGTTCCAAACGACCTGTCCAGTCCCTTGACAAGACAAGAATATGTAGTAGCGTCTGCACCACTGTATGGCAGAAGCCTCCCAAAGCGCTCCGCGTACTTCGTACGTGCCGGAAGAGCCGAAACCGAGTCTTGCCTCCAATATACTTGCCATTGTCGGCTTTATCATTCTCATCGTCGTGGTTATCTGGGGACTCGTAAACCTTGCAGGAATCTCTCGCGACTGGTTCTCTTCCCTCTTTGGCGGAAGCGATGCAGTGATAGAGGTTACCGCGCCCAAAAGCGCCATTTCCGGAACGCCGTTTACTCTCTCATGGAAGTACGACGAGCCGAGCGAGGGCACGTACGCGTTTCTCTACCAGTGCGAAAGCGGCCTCGCGTTCCAAACGCCTGGTGTCGCAGGCATCGTCGGTATTCCCTGCGGCGCAGCGTTTACCATAGGGGGAGAAGAGAAACGTATTTCTCTCATGCCGTACGTTTCAAGGAACGCTCCGCTCGACGTACCTCTTTCCATTATCTTCATGGGAAGTGCAACCGGAACACAAGCTCAAGGAAGCGCGACTGTTCGCATCACGCCGCTACTTGCAACGACTCCTGCACCGACTTCATCGCCCGAACCGACGCCCGAACCGATTCCTACGCCAACCCCGACTCCCACCCCTTCGACAAGACCAGAACAAGCAACACCGGCACCGAAACTGCCTACAGATCTCTCTGTTCACATCATCTCGGTGACGGTTGACGCGAGTGGAAACGGCGTCGCGACATTCGATATCGCAAACATCGGCAGAACATCGAGTGGCACGTACTACTTCAGCGCAACTCTTCCTACGCAATCGGGATACATCTATACTTCGCCTGCGCAAAGCCCGCTGGCGCCGCAAGCACATGTCGTCTCAACGCTTCGTTTCTCCCAAGGAAGCGGCGGAACCTTCAGTGTTTCGATCACCACTGCGGATTCGAATCAGAGCAACAACGCTGCCTCGCAAACGGTAAGCGCTCCATACTATTACGACTCGTACAACTACCCGCCTACCGGACAGGCAGGCAACTATCCGTACAACTACGGGAACATGTACCAATACTCCTATCCCCAGTACCAAATGTATCCGCACACGTACCAGCAACCATACATGTATCAATATCAGTCCGGCTTCGCGCCCAGCTACGGCGGACAGTACTACTCTCAACAATACCCGTACTCGACGTACTATCCCTACGCGTATTAATCAGCTGCTCTAGCTGTCAGGTGTCAGTAATAAACAGAAATCTTGGATGACTTTGGTATTCACTGAAAGCTGATAGCTGAAACCTGAAAGCTAGATGTCCAAGGTCGCTTCCTTCGCGTGGCTTTGGATGAACGACTTGCGCGCCGGCACATCAGTGCCCATCAGCATGTCGAAGATTTGGTCGGCATCTTGCGCGTCGTCGATCTCTACCTGCTTCAAAATCCGGCGCGCAGGATCCATCGTCGTCTCCCAGAGTTCTTCTGAATTCATCTCCCCAAGGCCCTTGTAGCGCTGGACAGAAATACGGGAGCCTGCAGCTTGTAGCTTGTAGCTTGTAGCACTTTCGCTGTCTTGTTCCGGCTCCAAGCTACCGGCTACCGGCTCCAGGCTACTTTTACCGGCGAGTTTTATTTTCTCTGCCTCGGTATATGCATAAAAAACCTCCTTGCCCTTTTTAACCTTAAAGAGCGGCGGCTGCGCGATGTAGAGAAAGCCGCCGTCAATGACGGGCCGGAAGTGCCGATAGAAGAGCGTGAGAAGGAGCGTGCGAATGTGCGCGCCGTCCACATCTGCGTCCGTTGCAATGATGATTTTGTGGTAACGGAGTTTGCCGATGTCGAAAATGTCGCCGATCGCGGTCCCGAGCGCCACCACAAGATTTTTTATCTGCTCCGAGGAGAGCATTTTGTCCAAGCGGGCGCGCTCGATATTGAGGATTTTTCCGCGCAGTGGAAGTATCGCCTGCGTGCGGCGGTCACGGCCGGTTTTTGCCGTACCGCCCGCAGAATCACCCTCGACGATAAAAAGTTCCGCTTCCTCGGCTTGTTTCGTCTGGCAATCCGCGAGCTTCCCCGGAAGCTGCATTCCTTCGAGCGCGCCTTTTCGCAGTATCGAATCTTTGGCCGCCTTCGCGGCCTTTCGCGCTTTCATTGCAAGCGTCACTTTGCCGAAGATAGCGCGTGCGTCCTCGGGATGCTCCTCGAGAAACGTCCCGAAGGCTTCACTGAAAACAGCCTCGGTGGCGCCGCGCGCCTCCACGCTTCCCAGTTTCCCCTTTGTCTGCCCTTCAAACTGCACCTCGCGCATCTTCACCGAAACGACAGCCGTGAGTCCTTCCAATACGTCATCGCCCGTGAATGTCTCCGAGTCTTTTCCGTTCCCGTTCTTTCCTTGCGCATTCAGCGTGCGTGTGAGAGCGGTCTTGAAACCCGTCACATGCATGCCGCCTTCGGCGTTGTAGATGTTGTTTGCGAATGCGGAAATACGCGAGGATATATCGTCAACGTATTGCAGTGCGACCTCAACCTGCACTCCGTCTTCCTCTTTTTCAATATAAAAAATGTTTTTGTGTATGGGCTCCAAGTGACGATTCTGAAACGCGACGAGGCTGCGCAAGCCGCCCTCGAAATAAAAGGTTGTCGAGGGAGCGTCGATTCCGAGTTCGCGGAGATAGAAGACTTCGTCAAGCTGCGACAAGGATGGTCCCTGGGATCCCTTAAGGACCGTTCTTGCCGCAGCACCATCCACCTTGCGCAGATCGAGAATCGAGATGCGGAGACCCTTCACAAGGTACGCTTGCTGGCGCATGTGTGCGACAATCGTGTCCCAATTGAATTCGCGCTCGGGAAAGATTTTCGGATCGGGCTCGAAGGTCACGATTGTGCCATGGAGGTCGGACGAGCCGATTTTTTTTACCTTCGCGAGTGGCTTTCCGCCATCTTTGTACTCCTGCACGTACTTGCCGCCGTCGCGGCGCACCTCCGCGTACACGACGCTGGAAAGCGCGTTGACGACCGAAACGCCGACGCCGTGTAAACCACCGGAGACTTTGTATCCCTCGCCGCCAAATTTACCGCCCGCGTGAAGTTTGGTCATGACAGTTTCGAGTGCCGAGACTTTTGTTTTCGGATGAATATCCACTGGAATACCGCGGCCGTTGTCGGCGACGCGCACACGATTCTCCGGCAAAAGCGCGACCTCGATGTCGTTGGCAAATCCGCCCATCGCTTCGTCGCGCGAGTTGTCGAAGACTTCCCAGACGAGATGGTGCAGGCCGGCAGTGCCGGTTGTCCCGATGTACATGCCGGGACGGCGGCGGACAGCTTCCAAGCCTTCAAGTACCGTTATCTGCTCGGCTCCGTAAGACGAATCCCCCATTTTGGGGGCTGTTTTCGAGGCCTTTTTTACCTTAGTCTTAGCCATGTTTTGTGCATTCAGTGTAGCAAAAAAACATCCTCATGTACAGGCTCTTACCGCACAGGCTCTTACCGCACCTCCCAGCCGCTCGCTTTCACCGCCGCATAGATATGCTGCATCACGGCATTTGCTTCTTCATCGGTGAGAGTCTTTTCAAACGACTGCAAAACGAGACGGAACGCGTATGACGCGCGACCATCTTTCTTGAATTGATCGAAGAGATGCACGTGCCTGAGCAACATTCCCGCCTCATTAGCAAAAATGGCTAGCGCTCTAGAAACGCCATCAGGATCTTCTGGCATCCACATGGCGATGTCGCGCACGACGAACGGATACTTCGAGAAAGGCTCATAGCGCTCTGTCGTGGAGGTCGGCAGCTCCTCATATCGGGAGATTGTATCTCCCGGTATCCGAAGAGGCTCCTCGCGAACTCCGGCAGAATCAGCAGTGCCGAGCATTATCACTTCCTTTCCCCCATTCCAAACTGTTCCAATTTCGAATATCCTGATTTCTTTCAGACCCAGAAGGTCCCGATTGCGA
>CAYVHJ010000053.1:0-4746 GCA_964451235.1 uncultured Candidatus Saccharibacteria bacterium
GGGGGGTTTGGTCGGTGTGCAGCCGTACGGCGGCGGCGGCAGCTACGGCCGCGAATACCTCGCGGCGCGCGAGGCCCTGGAGAACGGCAACCGCGGCGACACCATCACCGCGAAAGTCGTGGGGATGGACAACGAGGAGGGCTACATCGAGCTTTCTCTCCGCGAAGCGAGGCAAGCGCTCATCTGGAACGAAGCAGAAGGCGCAATGCAGAAAAAGACCGTCTTCGAGCTTCCGGTTGCCGAAGCAAATAAAGGCGGGCTCATCATTCAATGGAATGGCTTGCAGGGATTTCTCCCCGCCTCGCAGCTTTCTCCCACGCACTACCCGCGTGTTCCCGACGGAGATAAAGACAAGATATTTACAGAACTGAAGAAACTCGTCGGCACGAAACTCGAGGTCGCTATCATCACCGCTTCTCCAAAAGAGAACAAACTTATTTTCGCGGAGAAAGGCGCAGGCGGAAGCGAGCGCGCGTCGCTCGTGGAGAAGTACCACGTGGGCGATGTCGTCGAAGGAGTCGTCACAGGCGCGACAGAGTTCGGCGTTTTCGTGAAGCTTGAGGAAGGACTCGAGGGCCTCGTACACATTTCCGAAATGGATTGGGCACTCGTCGAGAATCCGAAGACGCGCTATCGCGTTGGCGAGAGCGTAAAGGTGAAAGTCATCGAGATCAAGGACGACAAGATTTCACTTTCGATAAAAGCGCTCGTTGAGGATCCGTGGAAAGCGGCGGCGGCAAAGTATCACAAAGACCAGAAAGTGGATGCCGTTATCATCAAGTACAACAAGCATGGCGCACTCGCCTCGATTGAGGAAGGTGTCGCAGGCCTCGTGCACATTTCCGAGTTTACAAACGAAGAAGATCTCCGCTCGAAATTGGAGCTCGGCAAGGTCTATCCTTTTTCAATTACATTTTTTGAACCCAAAGACCGTAGGATGACTCTGAAGCCAGCTGGATAGCTTTCAGGTTTCAGCTTTCAGCTGTCAGGAAAAAGGCTGCGGTATTTGAATTTCTGAAAGCTGACAGCTAGAAGCTGAAAGCTACCCGTTGAATTTATTCATCGCTTTCTCGAGTCCTTCGCGAACAATTGTTTCGAGTGCCTCCGCCGCGCGTTTGAAAACAGGCTTCAGCGCGGCAGTCTCATGCGCGCGGAACTTCGTGAGAATGAAATTGTTGACCACCTTCTTCCCTTCCGGCTTTCGCAAGACGCCGGTTGCCGTCGAGGGCGAGACGCCGATGCGCACGCGGATAAACTTTTGCGTCTTCACCGCGCGTATCACCGATTCGAGTCCCTTGTGTCCACCACTTCCCCGATCAAACGATATCTTGATCTTCCCCAAAGGCAGATCCAAATCGTCGTGAACAACAATCATACGCTCGGCCGCCTTCTGACTTTTGACGTATTTTGCGACCGCAGCGCCCGATTTGTTCATAAAGGTGTCGGGAAGGACCAGTGCAACAGCTGTTTTGCCTACCATACCGCTTCCCGTCGTCGCTTTTTTCGCTCTATCCTGCTTGAAACCGTTCAAATGCGCGACTTTCCCAAAAAATTCGACCGCGAGGCGCCCGCAGTTGTGCCGCGTCGAGTTATATTCCTCTCCCGGATTCCCCAATCCCACAATAACCCAAGCCATAACGGGCCATTCTAACAGAAAATTCCTTTATGACCCTATCCAAACCATGCAAATGAGGCGCGATGTGGCGGCTGGAGGCTCTCGAGTTCGATGGAACGAGAGCGGAGAAATTTTTCAGCAGAAAAATTTCGTACTCCAGCCGCCATTTCGAGCCGAAGTTGCTTGCAACGCTCCCCGCGCTTGTCGTCAATGCCCACCACACAGTAGAATACTGCGATGGAACATCCCGTGATGAAGGGAAACACATCACGGACCCCGTTAGAGAGATCCCACAAAGCAAATAATCGTCGTTCAAATCGAATATGAGTGACGACGGCAACAAAAATGCGCAATCGGGGCCGTTCTCTAACGGGGCGAGCACTCAAAAAAAGAATTCGCAGGGCTCGCTCTTGGGTTATACTGTCGTGGCACTTGGTCTTGCACTCTTCATCCGCTTTTTTGTCGCCGCCCCGTACGTCGTTTCGGGAGCTTCGATGGATCCGAACTTCGAAGACTGGCACTACCTCATCATTGACCGCATTTCCTATGACCTCGGCGACCCAGAGCGGGGCGATGTCATCGTCTTCGACCTCCCGCAAGAGGGCGGACGCTCGCTCATCAAGCGTGTCATCGGCCTTCCAGGGGAAACGGTTGTCCTAAAAGGCCAAAGCGTCACCATTGTGAACGAAAAACATCCCGAAGGATTCATGCTCGAGGAGCCCTATCTCGATCCCAAAAACCTCGAAGGGATAAACGACATGAGAGTAACGCTCTCGACGGATGAATATTTCGTACTCGGCGACAATCGCCGCGTTTCTGCCGATTCGCGCTTGTGGGGAACACTCGCCCGCGAGCATATCGTCGGGCGCGCACTCATTCGTCTCTACCCGCTTGATCAGATTTCACTCCTTCCCGGAGAAGCGCGATATCAAGAGTAGGTTACAGGTGATAGGTGTCAGGTTTCAGAAAAAATTTATGACTCAAGAAAACCTAATCCCTAAAACCTAATCCCTAAAACCTATTTATATGTTGCGTCTGAAGGATACGCAGTATCCCAACACGGCATCGTTCCTCCAATCCGCTATAGCAATCGCGGAATACTTCGGATTCACTCCGCTCGAGGAAGCTGCGCGCAGGGATCCTTCCGAGATCAGGGAAATACGCAGGAGGGCGCGCGGAAACGAAAAAGAAATCTCCTTCGCGCGCAAGGAGGAGCGACCGCTGGCGGGAGTGGCACGACGCTTGGCTCTACTTGCTCGCACCGCCGGCGAATCAATCCTCGTGTGGCGTATCAGTAAGGATATGAAGGGAAATGTTCCTGCTGTCTCGCTCGAGCTCCACATCATCGGCACCCAGTCGGCCATTGCAGAAGCACTCCTCATTGTGATTGCCAACTCGATCGCACGGGAAGCCGGAACGCCAGAGCGCGTGCTCTCGATCAACAATATCGGATCGCCTGAATCGTCGGGCCGCTTCGTGCGTGATGTTTCGACATTCCTGCGTAAACATATTGAATCGATATCCGCGACCTTGAGGCCGCGCGCAGCAGTGGACCCTCTCGGCACGCTGATCGCGCTCATCGAGCGCGGCCACCCCGCGACTCCGCGCTCGCCGCAGCCGATGGAATACCTCACCGAAGAAGAGCGCCAGAGGTTTTGGGAACTGCTCGAATATCTCGAGATGTTCGGGCTTCCCTACGAACTTAGCCCAAGCGTTTTGGGAAGCCGCGACTGCTGGGCGCATTCACTCTACCAGCTTTCCGTCATTGATACCGAGAGCCGCTCGCGGGTGCCGATTGCATTCGGCGGACGCTACGATCCGCTCACGACGCGTTTTGCCGCTGCTCCGCTTCCCGCTTCGATGATCTCGATCACCTGCGAGATACGGGGAAAAATCCGCGTGAAGCGCGAACCCTCGAGCATTCCCTCTATCTACTTCGCGCATCTAGGCACGGAAGCGCGCCGCCGCTCGCTCTCCGTTTTGGAGAGCCTGCGCAAGGCCGGCATTCCGGTGCGCCACGGGCTCTACCACGAGCGCATCGGAGAGCAGATGGCGGCGGCGCGAAAGTTAGCTTCTCCATACGTCCTTATCATGGGACACAAAGAAGCAATCGAGGGCACGATCCTCGTGCGGGAGGTCGCGACGAACTCGCAGGACGCGATTCCTCTTCCCGAACTCACTCACTATTTGAAACGCAAGAGATTCGCTTCTGTCGCCTAACCTTGTTGTTGGTGTTTTGTGAGTTGATGTGCTAGAGTACCGACCACATGTCTGTAAATGCAGAAGTGCAGAAGAGCGGAGGAGAGAGCGCGCTTTCTGTCATCCGGAAATTTAGCCGCCGCGTGCAAGGTGCGGGTGTTATGAAAACAATGCGCGACCGTCGCTACTTCGCGCGCGACACTTCCAAAATCGTAAAGAAGAAGCGCGCGCTCAAGCTCCTGAAGCGCCGCGCCGAATACAAGCAGCTCGTCAAGGAGGGAAAAGTCGCCGAAGCGCCTGTGCGCGGGCGCCCTCTTCCTTCGCGTGGGCAGTCGCAGCGGCTCGGCGAAGGCACGCCGATTGCAAGGTAGTGAACAGCGAACAGTGAACAGCGAACAGAAAAATCCGGTTGTAGAAATACGGAGGATGGTTCGTGATACTGTACCGCGAATTCCATTTGAAAAAATCGCACGCGAAATACTAGGGCTGCGCTATCGGCTCTCGCTCGTCATCTGCGGCGACTCGCTCGCGCGGAAGATGAATCGTACGTACCGGAAGAAATCCTATGCTGCCAATGTGCTTTCTTTTCCGCTCGACAAAAACGAGGGTGAGATATTTTTGAATATCCCCGCAGCTTTGCGAGAGACAAAAGAGTCAGGTGTCGCTCTTCGAGCTCGCCTCACGCTCCTTTTCGTGCATGCATGTCTGCATCTCAAGGACATGCGTCATGGACAAGCTATGGACCGCAAGGAGCAACGGTTTTTGAAAATGTTTCTCTAAACTATCCCCGCGTATCCCTATTTCTCGAGCAAAACGGCGCGGTACAATACTGTTAATGCGAAAGATTTATACCGGTATCGATATCGGCACCTACCATGTTAAGGTCGTGATAGCGGCTGCCGGAGAGTCGTCGGAGCTGCCGATGCAAATCC
>CAYVHJ010000054.1:0-4696 GCA_964451235.1 uncultured Candidatus Saccharibacteria bacterium
TGCCGTGTCGGCCGCCTGTATGCTGGTACGCTTCCCACGCGTAATCACCCACCACTTTTACGACGAAGGAAACCCCTGTCTTCCGGCTCACCCACCATGCAGGCAGCCCGCTACCAATGGGCCCCTGTGCGTAGATAACGCTTGCTTCACGCGCCCATGCGACGAGCGCGCGCGTATACGCACGGTACTGTCCGAACTTGCCCCGGCGCACGACGCGCTCAACGGGAAATCCGTAGTGCCCACCGTCGGCGCGATCACTGTAGCAAACGAGCTTCACCGGCACGCCGCGCCGGTGCAGTTCCTCGGCGAGCGATTCCGAGTAGCTCGCCGGTCCGCCGATATCAGGGGGAAAAATTGCAGCGGCGATGAGGATGCGCACCATGTACTTTTCGTTACGACAACTGCCCAAGTTCTTTCTGCCGATACTTCTCTTCAGCGCTACGAAGTGAGTCGCGCGAGTGTTCATATTCGCGTACCATCTCCTCGGATACCGGGACGTCGTCGAGGATCGACCCCAGTACGCGCGCCCAGAACAGAACTCGTTCCCGGGAAAGTGTGTTGAGGTCGCCTCCCGTTCTCACAAGCGCACCGGCATAAAACTGCAACAGGAAACCTATTTTATATGCGCACATAAGGCGTAAATTCAAGTATTCTTCCTCTTCGCGATTCTTGCGTACATAATCGGCGAGCGCCGATCGGAGCGGCCGGTTATAAATGATCATGTAATTCAGAAAACGTGCCCAGCTTTCGTACTTATTACCAAAACGCAGAGAGGTGTGATCGAGGAGATATATGTCCCTGTCAACGACGCGGAAGTTGTGGGGGGTAAAATCGGCATGAGTGAGAAAGCCGGAGTACCGTTCGATGGTGGCCTCGTGCGCCGCGAGCAACTCCCATGCCCTCTTCAGCGCGAAGGCGAGTTCCGCGTTCCCCGGATCTGCGGCGAGGGCGTTCTTCCGGAATACACCAAACGAACCAAGATATTCTCGCGCTCCCACAATGCCAAACGTTTTCTTTATAATTTTTGCGTGCGCGTAGGCGGTCGCGTGTACGCCCTCTTGCGTTTCAAACGCGCGGAGCGCTAGGAAAAACTGTTCTTCAAGCGAATGGTTAAGAAACGCGAGCCTCTCCTCTATGTAGGCGGTGATGGAAATTGCGCAGTTGCCGCTTCGCACGAATAGGAGCTCTCCCGGCAAAAGAAACGTCCGATAGGCAAAGTCAACTCTTTTGAGAATTGCACGGCACGCTTGCTCGCGCTCTATCTCTCGCATGCCTTCCGGTTGACTGCTTACTTTTATAACGACTCGCTTCTCATCGCTGGCGCGCCGGCCGAGAAGAACAAGCTTCTCGCCGCTCATAAGGTAGCGCTCGCCGCCGACGTGCGGCTGGTCTTCGTCAAGCATGAAGCCGAGCTTTGCGAGAATAGGCGAGAACTCGCGGAGCTCCCGTTCTCGGTACGCTTCCCACTTTAGTTTGTCCTCGTTTGGTAATGCCATGGTTAGCGGCGGGGTTTCCCGCAAACGCCATCAAAAAGATTGCAGAGGGTCAGGATGTGTGCGTCCCACGAAAGCTTCTCGGCAAGAACCCTCTCGCCGCCGCGGACGAGGCGCGCGCGAAGGTCCTGATCGCTAAAGAGACGCGCGATCGCGGCCGTGAGCTCCTCATCACTTTCCGGCGCGACCAAAAGCCCTGACTCACCATCACGAATTATTTCATTCACGCCTAATATATTGGCGGTAACCACCGGTACCCCGGCTGCCAAACCGCTTTGGATGTCGCGAGCAGTGATTTCCTCCGTGTGATTCAGCACGTACACCGCCGAAGTTTTACGTACGTGCCAGCTTTCGGCGCGCGAAACGCGTCCAAGAAACACTACCGTCCGGCCGATGCCCAAATTCTCCGCGAGCGCCTGCAACGTTTCCTTCTCCGATCCGTCTCCGGCGACAAGGAGCCGTACGTCGGAAAACTCTTTCGCGAGGATTGCGGTTGTGCGAATGACGCCTGCGACATTGCTCCATTTGACGAGCCGAGCGAAAGCAATGATTTGGCGAGGAACGGGGTGCGCGGGAAAAGGAATAATTTGCGGTTGCTCCGCCGCGTAGTGATTCATGACAACCCTCTCCTGCGGCACGCGGTAGACATAAACGGCCGCGCGTGCAAGGTGGGCCGACGGCGCAGTCACCAGGTTCGCACGACGAAGGACGAAACCCTGCAAGAACATGCGCAAGCGCGTTTTCACATTGTGACCGTGCGCTCGCAAAAATGCCTCTACTGATTTGTTGGTGAGGCGGAGCCGTGTGGCGTTTTTCCACGCTTCGTCTTCCGCAAAGTGGAGCACCACGGGGATACCGCGCAGGCGCCCGACGATAACTGCCGGCAACCCAGCGGCTAAGGCGTTTTGCGCGTAGATCACGTCGGCGCCATGCGCTACCCTAAAAAGCAAAAGCAGGTATCGCAAGAGTCGCGCGGGAAGGGGGGAACGCTTGCTTACCGTGACGACCGTTACGCCGGGGATTTCTTCCGCAGTGCTCGCATAGGCCGCGATGATAATTTCGTGCATACCCCGCATCCGCTTGGCGAGTTCTTTGACGTAAGTTGCGGGGTCTTCTATTTCCGGCGGATACAGTGGCGTAGCGAAAATTATCTTCATAATATGCAGTATGTTGCCTTCAGTCACTGCGACTATCCGATCAGCACACGGAGAGCATCGGCTATCGCGTTACTGTTGGCCATAAAAATCTTCTGCGGGTCGCGCGAGAGGAGAGGCGACGCGCCGTTTACATCTGAGATAACTCCGCCCGCTTCGGTAAGAACTCCAAGAGCTGGCGCAATGTCGATGGTCGAGAGCGTTCCATACACATTGGCCTCAACGCGCCCACAAGCGACAAAACAGGCATCGAGAGAAGAAGCCCCGAAATTACTGGTCTTCTTAACAGAACCAAGGAGACGACGGTACGATTCTCCTCCCCAGTCGCGTACTTCCGGCTTTCTCCCCGCATGGAAAAACACGTGCGCCTTCGAAAGGTCGGTGATCCCCGATACGCGAATCGGGGCACCGTTGAGAAACGCCCCGCCTCCTTTTTTGAAACTGAATAACTCTTCGGTCACCGGGTTATAGACCACGCCAACAGTCGGGATATTCTGCTCGAGAAGCCCTACGCATACCGCGAAGTGCGGGATGCCCCGTGAGAAATTCGCCGAGCCGTCAATCGGGTCAACTGTCCACTGACTGGCATCTTCGCTTCTAACGCTTTCGCTTTCCTCAGAATGGATATTATGCAGAGGAAACGCATTTCGGATTGCACCCGTCAAAAACTCATCCACCTGCCGGTCAACACTGGTAACAACATTGCGCGGATCGTCGCCTTTTGACGTCGTCTCGAACCCACTCTCCCGCGCACGGAGAACCATCTGCCCCGCTTCCTTCACGATTTTCAATGCGAAATTGTATGGATCTGCCGTCATATATTTTATTTAGACAGTACGCGCCCGAAGACCTTCTCCTGCATATCTTTTGCGATGGAGTCCCAGTTATACTTTGCGAACGCGAGCTTGCGCGCGGTTTCTGTTACCTTCTTTACTGTATCGGGGTTGCCAAGAATGTCCCTGACCGCTTCGGCAATCTGTTTCGGGCTGTCTTTATCTACCGCCCAGCCGGTTGTGGGTTTGTCGGGATTGCGCTTGGCATCAAAAAGGAACTCGGCAATGCCGCCCTCTTGTGTGGCGATGATCGGAAGGTTCGCGGCCATGGCCGATGCGAATGAATTGCCCATGCCCTCCGAACGGCTGGGGCGCGCGAAGATGTCGGAGATTCTCCGGTATTTCGGCGTCTCGGTGCGGTCAACCTCGCCCGTGAATTTCACGCGCCCGGAAACTCCGAGATCCTTGGCGAGCTGTTTGAGCTTTTCATCGTCAGGCCCGCCGCCGACCACCAAAAAATGCACCTCTACCGGCAAAAGTGGGAGCGCCCGAATAACATCATCAACGGCGTTTTTGTGGACAAGCCGCGAGGTAGTGACGATATACACGTCGCCTTCTTTCTTGCCGACCTTGTGCTTAAATTTTTCAAGCTCCTCCGGCGAATACTTCTCCGAAAAATCCAGCGAGTTAGCGCCGTTATGAATAACCTCGAGAGGACCCCTGAACCCGCGCCGCCTGGCCCACTCCCCTAAAAAACCTGAGATCGCTTGCACCACATCGGCTTTGGTGAACGCACGGGTAAACAGCGGCCAGAGCGGCCGCATGAGTTTTTCCACATACTCCGGCGGGTCGCCTTCTTGGAGCGTCAAAACATAGGGCACCCGCGGGTGCAAAAGTTTAAAGAGCGCTGCTGGTACGCCGCAGGAGTGCGCCATCATCGCCCAGATAGCGTCGTAACGATAATGGCGATGAAGCGAATGGGCTTTAAGCGCAGCAGTAAACTGAAAGAAGGGCTTGTTTAGATAGAGCGGAAACTCTTTGAGATGTGGCAGGGCGGCGTTTTGCCGTGCAAAACCGATTCGATGCACCAACACATTGCCTTCTTTCGAGATCTTCGGCAGGGCTGAATCATAGCGCGGCGTTACCATATGAAATTCAATATCCGCGGGGTCTATGCGATCGGTGATCTCCTTAATGGCAACCTCGGCTCCGCCGACATAATTCGGGTAATAAGCAAGCGAAAATATGAGAATTCTTTTCATGCGGCTGACTGTTT
>CAYVHJ010000055.1:0-4659 GCA_964451235.1 uncultured Candidatus Saccharibacteria bacterium
GTTTGACTTCTCACTCTGACTCGCGTATATTTCTCAAGCCTCGCAGGGGGCTCATTTTTTGTCTGATCTCGGAAGGGATATCGAAAAAATCGAGTCACGCAGGGAAGCAACCATAACCCGGTGCCGCAAGGCAGGGTGCAGGAACTTCCAAGCTACTCCTCGGGCGCACATCACATCCATGGCAAAGAAATCGATGATCGTGAAAGCAAACCGCAAGCCGAAGTTCTCTTCGCGCACGGTGCGCCGCTGCTTCAAGTGCGGTCGCCCGCGTGGTTTCATGCGCGATTTCAACCTCTGCCGCATCTGCTTCCGCGAGGAAGCGCTCGAAGGCAATATCCCCGGCATCAAAAAGTCTTCCTGGTAATTTTCTGAAAGCTGATAGCTGAAACCAGACCTATGACCAACGATCCCGTCGCAGATATGGTTGTCCGTCTCAAGAACGCCGCAGCAATCGGCAAGTCGTCTGTTTCGGTGCCGTTCTCGAATTTCAAAATGGCTATCGCGGAGACGCTAAAAAATGCGGGCTATGTGAAAGCAGTAGAGAAAAAGGGAAAGAAGGTGAAGAAGATGCTCGATATCACGCTCACCTACGACGAAGCGGGGAGGCCCGCGATTTCCGGCGTGAAGCGTATCTCGAAGCCGGGGCGGCGCGTGTACCGTGACGCCCGCGAGCTCTTCGCGATCCGCTACGGTCACGGCTCTCTGATTCTCTCGACGCCGAATGGGGTGATGACCAATTCTGACGCACGAAAACAAAAGGTCGGAGGTGAAGCTCTTTTTGAGGTTTGGTAGTACATATATGTCACGCATAGGAAAAAAACCAATTCAGATTCCGTCGGGCACAGACGTGTCGGTCGCTCCCCACGAAGTAATCGTGAAAGGGAAAGGCGGCACGCTGAAGCGTGCCGTTCATCCGGCGGTTGCCATATCCGTTGCAAACGGTGAGGTGACCGTTTCGCCTGCATCCGACAGCCGTCTCGCGCATGCTCTCTGGGGCACCTACGCGGCGCATGTGCGGAACATGATTGCGGGCGTGAACACGCCGTTTACGAAAAAACTTATCATCGAGGGCATCGGCTACCGCGCGGAAGTCGCGGGCAAAGAGCTCAAGCTTTTGGTCGGTTTTTCACATCCGGTGCTCGTTCCAGTGCCCGAGGGAATCATCGTTTCGGTCGACAAAGGGACGGTCGCAATTTCCGGTGCGGACAAGGAGAAGGTCGGCCAATTTGCCGCTGCGGTGCGCGCGTCGCGCAAACCCGAACCGTACAAGGGGAAAGGCATTCGCTATGAGGGCGAAGTTGTGCGCCGCAAGCAGGGCAAAAAAGCAGCCGTTGCGGCAGCATAAAACAGCTTTCAGCTTCTAGCTTACAACTTTCAGAAAATACAAAACCATGAAAACCAAAAGTGAACAGAGAGAGAGGAGACACCGACGGGTGCGGGCGAAAGTCTTCGGCAGCGCCGCAAAGCCTCGTCTTTCGATATACAAATCGAATACGGCACTCTTCGCACAACTGATTGATGATACAAAAGGGATCACGCTCGCCGCAGTTTCTTCGTCTTCGGAAAAGGGCAAGACCCCCCGCGAACGTGCCGAAGCCGCCGCCTCTACGCTCGCCAAACGCGCGGGGGAAAAGGGCATCAAGGCAGTCGTGTTTGACCGCGGCGGATTCCAGTACCTGGGGACGGTAAAGACGTTTGCCGATGCGGCGCGTGCTGCCGGATTGGATTTCTAAATTTGTATGACCGATGAACACAAGATCGAAGAAGAGAAGGTCACCCCGGCTGTCATAGAGGTAACAGAGGCGCCGGAAGTGGTGCCGGTTTTGGAGGAGCGAAAACATTTCACCCGTGGTCGCGGAAGAGGAGCCCCGCGCAGAGAGCGGGGTGGCAGAGGGCGCGATGATCGCCGGAGCGAATTTGCGCAGAAGTTGATTGGTATTCGGCGCGTCGCGCGCGTCATGGCGGGAGGGCGCAGGTTTAATTTCTCCGCCGCACTCGTCTTGGGAGACAAAAAGGGGCGCGTTGGCGTGGGTGTCGGCAAGGCCGCCGATACTGCGCTTGCCATCGAGAAAGCGACTCGTGCGGCGAAACGATCCATGATCACCCTGAACCTTAAGGATGGCAGAAGCATTCCTCACAACGTTGAAGCGAAATACTGCGCATCGCGTGTCGAGATCCGTCCCTCGCCGGGACGCGGTCTCGTCGCGGGATCCTCTGTGCGGACGGTCTTGGAGCTCGGAGGCGTATCAGATGTTACGGCGAAGATTCTCTCGCGAAGCCACAATCCAATAAACAACGCGCGCGCTGCGATCGAGGCGCTGCGAAAGATTTCGAAATAAAACTATGCAACTTAACCGATTACATCGTCCCAAAAATTTGAAGCGCGGAAAACAGCGGGTGGGAAGAGGGCAGTCGAGCGGTCGCGGCAAACAATCAGGCCGCGGCGGCAAGGGACAGACCGCGCGTGCCGGTGCGAAGATCCGTCCCGAATGGCGCGACGTCATCAAGAAGCTCCCGAAGCGGCGCGGCTTTGGCAAAAACCGCGGGCGCACCGTCGTGGGAACCCGTCCTGATGCACTCGCACTTCCGCTCGCGCGCCTCGACAAACTTTTCGAATCGGGGGCGACGGTATCATCAAAAACGCTTTTTGAGAGGGGAGTCCTCGGAAGGAAATCTCGACCAGTCAAGATTGTCGGAGGAGATACACTCTCGAAGAAACTCAATATTCAAGGAATCTCTGTTTCCGCAGCTGCACGTGCGGCGCTAGAGAAAGCCGGGGGAAGTATTTCATAAACCTATGCTCGAAGCATTTTGGCGAAAGGTAAGGCTCATCATCGAAGATGAAACGCTGCGCAACCGCGTACTCTTCGTGCTCGGCGCACTCATCGTTTTCCGTGTTCTTGCGGCTATTCCGATTCCGGGCATCGATGCGGCAGCCCTCGCAAACTACCTTGGGAACAACCAATTCTTGGGTCTTCTCAACATTTTCTCCGGCGGCGGCTTCTCGACGCTTTCGATCATGATGATTGGTGTTTCGCCCTACATCACCGCTTCGATTGTCATGCAGCTCTCAACCGTGCTCTCCCCCCGCTTGAAGGCGCTGTATCAGGAGGAGGGCGATGCCGGCCGGCAGCGCTTCATGCAATACTCGCGCTATCTCACTGTGCCTCTCGCGTTCATTCAGGCGTTCGGGTTCCTTCTCCTTTTGGAGCAGAACAATATTGTGCCGAAGCTTGATGTGCTGCATACGCTCGCGAATGTCTTCGTCATCGCCTCCGGCGCGATGCTTCTCATGTGGATCGGTGAGCTGATCACGGAGTACGGCGTGGGGAACGGCGTTTCGTTAATTATCTTTGCCGGTATCGTTGCAGGGATTCCCTCCGCACTCTCGCAATTCGTGTTCACCTTTGATGTTGCGCAGGTGCCCGCGTACATCGGATTCATGGCTGCAGCAGTCGTGATTACCGCGGGCGTCGTCTTTATTACAGAGGCCGAACGCCCCATACCCGTTACCTACGCGCGTCGCGTGCGCGGCATGAAAGTTTTGGGAGGGATTTCCACGTACTTGCCGCTGCGCGTGAATCAGGCGGGTGTGATGCCGATTATCTTCGCGCTCTCGATTCTTCTCTTCCCGCAAATGATCGCCTCCTTCTTTGCCCAAAGCTCCATTCCGTTCGTCGCCTCACTTGCCGGGACGATCGCTTCGGGGCTTGCAAATAATTGGGTGTACGGCGCGCTCTACTTCCTCCTCGTGTTTGTATTCACCTATTTCTATACGGCAATTACCTTCGAGCCGCACCAGGTTGCGAAGAACTTGCAAAAAAATGGCGCTTTTATCCCGGGAGTCCGCCCGGGCGGGACAACTGCGGAGTACCTCGGCACAATTATTACCCGCGTCACCTTGGTGGGGGCGCTCTTCTTGGGATTTCTCGCCGTGCTCCCCATCATTCTTCAAGGCATCACGGGTATTACTGCGCTTACAATCGGTGGCACCGCGCTCCTGATCGTCGTTTCAGTCGTTCTCGATGTCGTGAAGAAGATTGACGCCCAGACGTCTATACGGGAATATTAGACATGAGCACAAAGCAGGTCGTCGTGATCGCCGGTCCTTCGGGGAGTGGCGAAAGTACGGTCACCCAGCACATCATCGATTTGTATCCGAGCCGCGTGAAGCGACTCGTCACAGCTACGACGCGTCCGCCGCGAGCAGGTGAAAAAAGCGGCACCGATTACTATTTTTTTTCGAAGGACGAATTCGAGAATGAGAAGGAGCAGGGGAATATTCTCGAATCGACGTACATAAAGAACCGCGACACATACTACGGGACATATGCGCCGGACTTGGAGGAGAAGATTGCCTCGGGGAACATTGTTATCGTGAACCCCGACTTGGTTGGCGCGCGCTACTACAAAGATCACTACGCCGCGGTGACAATTTTCATCGTGCCTGAAGATGTCGGGGCGCTCGAGCGAAGAATAAGAGAGCGCTCGCCTGATTTAAGCGAAGAGGAGATTGCACACCGCAAGGAAAATGCCGTTCGCGAAATGCAGAAAGAGCAATCATTTTACGATTACATTGTCGTAAATGCCGACGGAAAACTCGATGAAGCAGTCCAGAGGGTCGTGGCGATTCTCAAAAAAGAAGGCTACAATCTTGAG
>CAYVHJ010000056.1:0-4630 GCA_964451235.1 uncultured Candidatus Saccharibacteria bacterium
GATTATGAAATTGGATGTCGTGATACCCGAGAAATTCATGGGTGATGTGACGGGCATGATCAACAGCAAGCGCGGCGCGATCGAGGCGATGGGCGAGCGCGGAGTAGCGCGCGTCGTCACCGCCAAAGTTCCCCTCTCCGAGCTTTTCGGCTTCACGACCCAGCTCCGCTCTCTCACCGAAGGCCGCGGCGTTCCCAACGTGGAATTTAGTCATTACGCGGTAGTACCACGTAACGTGGCAGATGAACTCATATCGTCCAGAACCTAATCCCGAAGAATGCCTGCCCCGTAGGAAGCTTTGCTTTTCTACGGGGTTGCTGATGAAGTTATTGCGTCAAGGAAGTATTCTGTCGACCCAGTTTCAACGTGTTACCCCCGAAATACTACTCCACAGAGTGATATCATTAGCTCAATGGGCGGCATCCAACCAGAACCTGAAGGTTTGCCGCAGTATGTGCGTGACCGGATGAAGCCGCGGCACCCTCTGCGGCCGTTTATTGTTCTCTCTATGATTATTCTTTTCTCCGGTGTCGCGTGGGGCCTCGTACGTTACACTGGTTTGTACACGTTGATACAGACGGAAGAAGATGCTGCGGCAATGATCGCCGAGCAGCGGGTGCGGTTTGCGGATGCGTTTTCGGGCATCGGTATCTCATCAAGCTCCATCGCCACCGGATTCTGGTATACATATAGAGACGCTGAAGGGAACGAGCACGTGTTTTATTTCGACACCAATGCTCTCGCGCAACAGAATCTCTCCGATACGGAGCTGCAGCAGCTCACTGACATCGTATCGAAGTCGGAAATTACCGAACGGTCGAACATGCGCGCCGTGCCCGACGCCGAGCTCCCGTCCGACCTGCAATTCCACAACGCGGTGTATTCATTCGGCGCAAGCGGCGCGACGACGCTCGACATGAAGCGCGCGCTCATGGCGAGAGTCGCGCAGGGGAGTGCGACGTCGGAAGAATTGTTCCAGTTGAGCTACCTGAATGAACTGGAAGGAAACTATGCCGAACGTGACCGTCTGAATCGCGAGAATTGCACGCGCTACAAGATGCGGTGTGAAGACGGAACGACGATAAAAGTCACCGGTCGCGTCGTTGATAATCGCGGATCTCCCGTCGCGGGGGCGCGGGTAGAGATCGTGAGCAGGCCCGAGGCGCCATCGGCACTTACCAATGCGGACGGACTCTATGTGCTTTCGACCAGCGTGAGGAAGATGGAAAAACTGCGATTTCATGCTTTGAAGCGGAATTATTCGGACGGATATGCCGATGCGATACTGGTAACGGACGGTGTGAAGGCGCTTGGTGTCGAGGATATCGCTATCGAGAGCCCGATAAACGTCGTGACGATCGATTATGGGACGAAACGGGTAACAGGAGAGGGCAACCGTTTCAATGCGGACGGTAGTGTCGTCATCACGACGACACAGAGCAAATACGAGATACCGGCAGGTGCCATTGTCACCGAGAGCGGGGCGTCGTATACGGGGCCTGTCGATGTGTATCTCTACGAATTTACGAAGGGCAATCCGCCGGAGAGTCTCATGCAGGTCGATACGTTCGATCAGGTCATGGGATACGCGGGCGACCTCATGAAGACGTTCGGCATGCCCTACATCCAATTTTTCACGCAGGAGGGGGTCGAGCTCCATGTGCTTAAGAGCAAGCCGATGATTCTCACCTACCGCATCGCGGACATGGACGCGTTGCGCGCCAATGTCGACGGCATCTACGAGCCGCTTACGGAGGAGGACATGCAGCTTCTCATCAGCGCCTCGATCGGGCAGCCGTACCGTGTTGATCGCGAATTTCTTATCCACAACCAACTCTTGCGCTTCCCTGCCTTCTGGGTGTTTGATAGGAGGCGTGGCGTGTGGGACAATGTCGGTGTCAACGTGCTGGATGTGGACGGCACCATTCGCTCAATCTTTTACACCATGCGCGACGATTCCTGATTTTTGGAGCGACTTGTTATGTTCACTTTTAATAATTAAAAATAAATAAACATGAGCAACGATACGTATGGCGCGAGTAAGGACCACCCACCGGGTGCTCCCGCACCCGCGCATCATCCCTACCTCCTGTGGGGGGCGCTCCTTGTTGCTGCTGCCGCGATTGCGGCTTCATTTTTCGTCATTCAGAACGCCCGCGCGAACGCGGATTACATCTGCACGCATGTCATCGAGGAGAGCGGCGATTGCGCGAACGGCAGCTGGGGGTCGTGGGCGGAAGTGTCATCTTCGGTTGATGCGGCCTCCTGCGTCATGACGAAAGTCGAGAAGCGCGTCTACACCGGCACGCGCGTATTGAGGCACATCGTCCAGTACCTTAATCTCCGTACCGCCTGCGATGCGGGATATACACAAGTGCGACATGGCGATAGTGGTGGCTCTAGCGGGTTCATAGAGGGTACCGTCATTTCCCAATCGAGCGCATGCCAGATTGAAGAGTCGCGCACCACGCGCTCGCGCGCGCCGGGGCCGAGTTGCGATAACGTTAAGGTCACGCCAACGACGGAGGTCACATCGGCAACCTCTAACGTGGGGGAACTCCTTGAGCAGCAGGCGCAGGCAAATTCTAAGGAGCAGCTCAACGCATTCCGGGCGAGCATGATCGCGGCGAATATCTTCGTCAAGCCGTCGCTCGTGAGAGGCGGTGGGACGACTGTCGTGAAGTGGCATGGACGCGAGGTGACGGAGTGTACGGTAGTAGGCGGGAACGGAGATCAGTGGAGTGGCACCTCCGGCGAGCGGACGTCCGCGCCGATTAAGGAGCGGACGGTCTATACGCTCACCTGTCTCGCTTTCAACGGCACGACGGTGACGGATCAAGCTGCAGTTGATATCATTCCTGTATTCCGAGAGCTGTAATCTCCAAGCGTTTTTCCACACGCGGCGTGTCTTTGGGAGCATCCGTGTGACATCATGAGAGCACGACTATGTTGCGAAGAATTCTCTCGGGAGGCATCTGCATGCTTGTGCTCACTGTGCCGCTCGTTTCCTCCGCCCAATCTGCACTCGATCTGCAGGCCGAGATCCAGGCGCTCATGCAGCAGGTGCAGGCGCTCCAAGGCGAGCTGCAAAGCATGCTTACACCGACACCCGCATCAGCTCCTGCTGCCACGCCGCCTTCTCCTTCTTCCTCTACAGTCGGCACGTGTGTCTCACTCTCGCGGGCACTTTCTTCCGGCGCGGAGGGGAAGGACGTAACTTCGCTTCAGCGTTTTCTTGCAATCGATTCTTCCGTATACCCCGAGGGGATCGTCAGCGGGTTCTTCGGTCCACTCACCGAACGCGCGGTGAAGCGGTTCCAAGTGAAATACGGCATCATCTCCTCCGGCTCACCGCAAACCACCGGCTATGGCATCGTGGGTCCCCGCACGCGCGCACTCATCATCGAGAAAAGTTGCGGCGTTTCGATACCGGATATCGAGGTTGGTGGAACCGCTTTGCACTGTTCCATTCGGGCCAATCCCTCGAGGGTTTCCTCTGGTGAGCCGGTAACCGTCGCATGGAACAGCGCGAACGCGTCCTACGCGATCGACAACGTGAACGACAAGCGCGTCGACCCTGTCGGCTCCATGGTCTTCTATCCAAAAGCAGACTCGATCGTAAAGCTTTCTTTCTTTGGTGCGGGTGCGAGTTCGCCTGTCGTGTGCAGCTTACTGATCAACGTTGTTCCCTCCGAACGCTCACCTGCGGGAACGTCCTCGTCAACTCCTAACTCATCGGTATCGAGCGGCGATAGCTTTACCGCAACACCTTCTTCGGGATCGGCGCCACTCTACGTGCAGTTCATCTTCAGACCGAGGGTCGGGCTCTCGTGCAGCGATCGCGCGCTTTCGATCGAGTACGGTGACGGCGAGAGTGCGATGCTCGAGACAAATCTCTGCGAGTCCGCCGGCATGCGCTCGGTCTACCACCTCTATAAGAAGACAGGCGCTTACACCGCGCGCGTCTATGACAACAGCGCATGCATAAGCAACACGCGCTGCAGTTCAAGCGCAGAGATAGCGCAAGCGCTCGCAGCTGTTTCGGGGCTTTCTGCCTGCACGGCGGGAGGTGTCACGATGCCGCACGGCGCTTCGAGAGATTTCTACAGCGCCCCTGCCGCTATCCTCGACGAGACGTGCGCCTCGCGCCGTCTCTCTCGGCTTTGTCTCGACGGCACACTCTCGGGAGATGCAAGCTACTCATATTCGAGTTGCGCCGAGGCAGCGTCTGCTTCGTGCGCGCTCGACGGAGTGACAGTCGCAAACGGCGCCTCGCGCACGTTTTACTCGGCAAGCTCCGTCGCGTCGGGAAGCTCGTGCACATCGGTTTCGCAGTCGCGCACCTGCGGCAACGGTACGCTTTCCGGAAGCGCGGACTATAACAAAGCCGCTTGCGTGATCGCCGCGCCCGTCTGCACACTCGATGGGCTCACCCTCGCGCACGGAAGCTCGACGACATTCTACTTCGCGCAGAACGTGCCGGCTGGAGAGCTTTGCTCCTCCTATGGTCAGGCCCGCGCATGCACGAACGGATCGCTTAGCGGCTCCGCCTCCTACAAGTATGCTTCATGCGCGCCGGTTTCTTCGAATTCATGCGCGCTCGACAATGTCGTCGTCACCAATGGCTCAT
>CAYVHJ010000057.1:0-4515 GCA_964451235.1 uncultured Candidatus Saccharibacteria bacterium
ATCTCGTACGTGACACTCACGTTTGAGACAATTTTATTCTCGCCGACCGGGATTTCGGGCGCGACCGCTTTTGATTCCATCACTGCCATGTCGCCCCCGCGGCCAAACGCGTACGGAGTGGGCGGATAGTAGCCGTTCTCGCTGAAGCCGACGACGCGGACAAGCGAGACGTTCAGCTGTTTCGCAAGCTCCGCCGCTTTCGTGCGAGCGTCTTCGATCGCTTTCCCCCGAGCTTCTGCGTCGAGAGCATCCTGATCATCAATCGTGAACGAAAGCCCGCTCACGCTCGAAGCACCGAGAGAGCCGACTCCCGAGAGAAGCTCGCCCGCTTTTTCGGTGTCGCGCACTTTTACGGTGAGCGTCATCGATACCTGATACCCGCGCAACTGCTGACGGCCGGGCGGGCAATATCCATCGCGACATGTTTCCGCTTGCAGGTAATCGTACTGCGGATAGACGCTGTAATCTGCGGTCTTAATATCTTTTTCCTCGACTCCTTCGCTTTTGAGATACGCAAAAATGTCATTCGATTTTTTCGTCGCGACATCTTGCGCGTCTTTTACTTCTTTTGCCTCCTCCTGAATTGTCACAGAAAACGTCGCGGTGTCAGGAACGGCAAATACTTCTCCTTCTCCGGAAACCGTAATAGTATTCGTTGCGGTCACACCGCTTCCGATGAAGCGGAACTCCTTCAGCGCCGATACCGTAAGAACTAAAAGAAAAAGTGCGAGAAAGCCGAGCGCAGTCGCGGCCATCGTGCGCGGCCAATGCGTCGCCTCGATAAATTTATCAACAATGCGGTCGTCCATAGTATGGATAGCTTTCAGGTTAGATAATTAACAAATAATAGCACCTCGTGGATACATGACGTTCGAATGAAGTGGATATTACCACTAGCGGGAGCGGGGTATACTGGCAGTTGTACCCATGGACCCTGTCTTTCTCGCAGAACTCATCGGCAAATATACGTACGTGATCATGGCACCCGCGGCCATGATTCTCGGGCCCATGGTCTCTCTCCTCGCGGGCGTGCTGCTGCGGCTCGACGTTATTCAGCTCATACCCACCTGTTTTGCGCTCGCGGCAGGCGAACTCGGCGGCGATATCTTGTGGTATTACCTCGGGAAACGCTATGGGAAAGATTTTTCCCTCCGCTTCGGCAAGTACGTGGGTATTACGGAAAGCACGGTCGGCGGCATCAAGAAACTTTACAGCGCGCACCATGACATTATCCTTTTTACTTCAAAACTCACGGCTGGATTCGGCTTCGCGATCCCTGTCCTCTTTACGGCGGGTCTTTCAGGCGTGCCGTTCCGCCGCTACATGATGCTCAACATCGCGGGACAGTTTCTTTGGACAGCAGGGCTTCTCTCGATCGGCTACTTCCTCGGACACATTTTCCTCAAAGTGAACGATGCATTTGAAAAGATGGCGCTTTTCGCGCTCATTGCCATTATACTCGCGTCACTCATAGGATTCGGACGGTATCTGCGAACGTATATCATTTCGTCTGACACACCCCAAGGAACCTAAGGGCCTGACTTCCTCGGATGCTAATCTGTATATCGTTTCCCAACGCACTGCTACCGAATCTGCAGAAAAGGTCAACGCAAAATCCCGCGCGCGTGCTCCCATCTGCTCGCGAAGGCTGCGATCGCGCAAAAGTCTGACGAGCTTTGAGGCAATGTCGTCAGGTTTATAGGGCTCGGCAAGAAAACCGCAATCTGCGGGAACATATTCTTTGAATGCCCGCCAGCGCACCGCAACGGCCGGCAAGCCGCACGCAAAAGCCTGCAGGAGCACCAAGCTCTGGGTTTCGGAAGTACTCGCGCTCGAGAATATATCTGCCGCGCGATAGGCTTCTGCAAGGTCTTCCTTGCTCAAGGTTCCCATGAATCGAAGGTACTTCGATACGCCAAGCTCCCGCGCAATGTTCTCAAGACACGCTTTTTCTCTGCCGTGGCCCGCGAGCACGAACTGCACATCCGGCACTTCCTTGACAATCATCGGGAGTGCGCGCACGAGTACATCAACGTACTTCTCCGGACTGAACTTGCCGGCATACATGAACGTAGAGCCGGAAAATCCGAGTTTTTTCTTCAACCGGCTTTTGTCTCCGCTTGGGGGATGAAAAATCTCTGTATCGATCGGGTTTGAAACGACACCGCTTCGCGTCCGAAGCCCCCATGATTGCATTTCTTCAATCACCGAGCGCGAGGGAGCGCTTAGAAAGTCGCAGTGGTTGTAGTACCACACGGCTGCCTTCAGAGCCCATTTTGAAAAAATTTTGGGGTTAAGTCGCTGGGAAATAGCCACTGCGTATTCGCCGACAGCGAAATGATTCGTGCCAACAAGCGGGACCTTGAGTTTTTTTCGCGCTCGAATCGCCTCAAGGCCGATGCCAAAAAACGTATTGGTGTGAATGACGTCGGGCTGGAACACTCGAAATTTGCGCCACCGCGTGAATGTCGGCACAACAAAGCGGGATTGCCCCGTGTCACTCGGCACCGACACAGAAAAGAGTCGACAGATTTTGACATTACTCCCGAGATCCGGCTCTTTGTTCGGGGAGTTGGCAACAGCGTAGTCTCGCGCGGCAGCACGGGGAACATAGATCATGACCTGATGGCCGCGTGCTCCAAGTGTTTTCGCGAGAAGCGCCACCGAATCCTGCACACCGCCGAGTTCGGGATAAAAAAAATCCGTACAGAGGGCAATTCTCATGGCAGATCACTCGCCCTTCTCGACAGTGTGGTTCTCGACGCCCACCATAACAGATACAGTATATCAGCCAACGAACCGCTCGATTGCTTCGGACACTTCCTGCACGTTGTTCAGTACGAGCATGTGATTCGCGCCGCGGAGCATCTCGAATTTGGCCCGCGGTATGATGCCGGCGAGCTCTATCCCATGAGCGAGGGGGACGAACGAATCGAGTTCGCCGTGCATGATGAGCGTCGGAAGTGAAAGGCGACGCCAATCAGAGTCGCGGTCGAACGAATAGACGTGATGCAGGCAATGCAGATACGTGCGGATTCCCGTGTTCCAAATGTCAGCCCGAAGCCGCCGAATATCCCAGTCCTTCGAATACCCGAGCACCGAGTAATCAATATGATCGCCGCGCCAGTGAATCGAAGGAAGTCGTGAGAAGAGGGCGGTAACGATTGAGAGGAATCCTCTCGTGAGGCGCGCGGTAAGCGTCCGATGAACTGCATAATTAGGGCTAAGGAGAACGAGCCGCTTTGCACCGCGCTCCCGAAGCAGAAGTTCGAGCGCGACCAATGTTCCGAAGGAGTGGCCAACGACAACGTATGTATCAAGCCCGACGTGCGTGAGAAGACGCGCGACATCTTCGGCAAAGCGCGTAAAGTCGTAGTCGTCGTATGCTGAATAACGTCTCGATTTCCCGTGTCCTCGCAGGTCGAGCGAAAGTACGTTGAAGGAGTCTTCGAAGCGAGCTTCGAACGGAAACCACGCGGAGGAGCTGCCGGAAAGCCCATGCACAAGTAGAAGAGTCGGGCGATCGCGGCGCACCTCGCTTATCCTGTAGTAGAGCGCCCTCTCCGGGAAAAATTCCTCTCTCATACCCCTACACACGAAACGGCGTCTGAAAAGCCGCGATTACCGCGATGATATTTACATGCGAAGCCATGTCGTTTCGTGTGAGGGGCATAGGCATTAGTATCGCACAGAGTATACTGTCTGCGTGAAGATCAGCTTCGTGATTCCCGCATACAATGAGGAGGCGCGCCTCGGACTGTGTCTCGAATCCGTGCAGAAAGAAATTCTGCGCGAGCGCGCCGATGCCGAGATTATCGTCGTAAACAACGCCTCTACTGACCGCACCACGGAGATCGCGCGGGGGTTCCGAAGCGTGCGCGTCGTTGATGAACAACAGAAAGGATTGGTGCGCGCGCGACAAGCCGGTTTCTGTGCTTCATCGGGCGAACTTGTCGCGAACATTGACGCCGACACCATTGTGCCGCAAGGTTGGCTGCATACTGTGCTTCACGAATTTGAACGAGGCAAAAATCTCGTTGCGCTCAGTGGCCCGTTCATTTACCACGACATGCCGTTTCCTTCCCGCGTACTCGTACGGGCATTCTATGCTGCCGGATTTCTCTTGTACCTTCTCAACAGGTTTATATTCCGCACCGGATCGATGCTGCAGGGCGGCAACTTCGTCGTTCAGCGCGAAGCGCTCCAAAAAATCGGCGGGTTCGATACTTCTATTGAATTCTACGGAGAGGACACCGACGTCGCACGACGTCTTTCGAAGATCGGCAATGTAAAATGGACGTTTAAGCTTCCCATCTATACGTCCGGCCGACGTCTCGCGGACGAAGGCATCATGCGCATTGGATTCCGCTACGCGCTCAACTATTTCTGGACGACAATATTCCGAAAACCCTATACGCTCGCGTACAAAGATATTCGACCCAAGAAGTGACTTTGATTTCTTGGGTGCCTATCCGGTTCTGCCCCGGAACTGCCAGCTCCACAAGCTGAAGTGCT
>CAYVHJ010000058.1:0-1393 GCA_964451235.1 uncultured Candidatus Saccharibacteria bacterium
CGGTGGCCCCGAACGCCGCAAATATCGTCGGTACGTTTTTATCCGGCATCTCGACCATAGCGACACTATTATAGCCAAGTGAAGCGAGGGAAGCGAGAACTCGTTCTCGCTTCCGAGCAAGCGCCGGCTAAACGAGCGAACTTCAAATGCAGTGAGGCGTCGCCTCATTGCATTTTCAAAGCGACTATACTCCTTTCAAAAATCCTTTCTTGAATGCGAGTTCGGCATTCAGGATACCGCCGCCGGCGGCGCCGCGGATGGTGTTGTGAGAAAGCGCGACGAATTTGAAATCGAAAACGCTGTCTAGCCGCAAGCGGCCAGCAGTAACTGCCATTCCCTTGTCGGTGTCGCGATCTTTTTTGGGCTGCGGCCTGTCGGGTTCTTCGCGATAGATGATCGGGTGCATGGGCGCAAAGGGGAGATCGAGCTTCTGCGGCTCACCGCGGAACTTTTTCCAGATGTCGAGAATTTTCTCTCGCGAGGGTTTCTTCGTACCAAAGAGTACGTTGACGCATGCGAGATGCCCGTCGGAAACGGGCACGCGATTGCAGTGCGCGGAGATCGTGAGACCCTTGAACGGGACGAACTTCCCCGCCTTCGCTTCGCCAAGGATCTTGAGCGGCTCCTGCTCGGTCTTTTCCTCCTCGCCGGAGATTAGAGGCACGACGTTGTCGATCATGTCCCAGCTGGCAACTCCAGGATAGCCCGCGCCGGACACGGCCTGCAGTGTGGTAATGATGAGTTTCTCCATCGGATACCCGGCTGCGATGAGTGCGTGGATCGGCGTAAGGTAGCTCTGCAGCGAGCAGTTGGGCTTTACAACGATGAATCCTTTGCTCCAGCTATTTGCTTTTTGCTGCGCGGGAATAACCTCAAGATGCTGCGGGTTGATCTCTGCAATCAGCATCGGGACGTTCTCTGTGCCGCGATGTGCGGAGGCATTTGAAAACACGGGCATTCCCGCGGCAGCGTAGTTGTTCTCGTACCCTCGTATCAGTTCCTTCTCGGGCATCTCGAATGCAGAAAAAACGAACGCGCACGCACCGGCAGCTTTCGATACGTCGCTCACGTCTTCGACCGTAAGATTCGCTACGCTTTCCGGAATGTTACCGCCGACGATCCACCCGTTCTTCAACGCGTCTTTGTATTTCTTCCCCGCCGACTGCGGTGATGCCGCGACGTACGCGATTTCAAACCACGGATGGTTTTCGAGAAGCTGTATGTATTTCTGCCCGACCATCCCCGTGCTCCCAAGTATGCCGACAGAAATCTTTTTCATTTCCTCATCTTATCTGAAATGTAGATGTTGTGAAGTACTTTTAACGCTTTTTCGGCATCGCGCTCGCGGACAACAAACGTTATGCTCACGCCCGAGGCTGCTTGTGAAATGAGC
>CAYVHJ010000058.1:1403-4500 GCA_964451235.1 uncultured Candidatus Saccharibacteria bacterium
AGATGAGCTCGACAGGAATCCCGCGCTTCCCGAGCATTGTGAACATCTTGCCCGCAACACCAGCCGCATTCACGCTCCCGCCCACGGCGCAGACGATGGCTTTGCCTCGCTCGACACTGACACCCCCGAATCTCTCGAGGCCTCGCACAATTTCTGGCAGATGTTTGTCGCTGTCTATCGTGAGGGAAACACCCGCGACGGATGTCGCAACGAGATCGATGCTCGTGCGATGTGCGTCGAATATTTCGAAGATGCGCGCCATAAGGCCGTTCGCGTCGAAAAACTCTGGCGACTGCAGATGAACGACTATGATCGGCCGTTTGAATGTGAGAGCTTCCACGGTATGACTCGAGCTCGCACGCTCCGCAAAACTCGAAACGATCGTCGTTCCCTTGTCGGCGGGTTTGAATGTGTTGAGGACGCGCACCGGAATCTTCTCGCGCATCGCGGGAAGGATCGTTTTCGGATGTAACACTTTCGCGCCAAAGTACGCAAGCTCGCCCGCCTCCTCAAAGGCAAGCTCCGGTACCACTTTCGCGCCCTTCACAAGTCGCGGATCAGCCGTATAAACACCCGAGACATCCGTCCAAATTTCGATGACCTTTGCACCGAGTGCCGCGCCGAAGATCGCGGCACTGTAGTCGCTCCCACCGCGTCCGAGCGTCGTCGTCTTTTTGTCGTGCGTCGCGCCGATGTAGCCCGTCACTATCTGGAGTTTCTTATGGGAGCGAAAATATTTCCGGATACTCGCATTGGTCGTTTTGAAATCCACGTACGCTGCGCCGAAATGGTCGTCGGTCGTAATCACTTTGCGCGCGTTCAGATACTCGCACGCGTTGCCTCTGTCGTTCAACACTTCAGTAAGCAAGTGGGCAGAAAGGCGCTCACCATAGCTCATGACATAATCGAGTGCCTGCGGTGAAAGATCGCGCGTGAGCGCAACACCCGTAACCACCTCATTCAGATAGCGGAATGTCCTATGGATGACCTCTTGAGAGAGCTCGCGGTTTTGCGCACTTACGAGTTTGTGCAAAGTCTCAAGATGGCGCCGTTCGAGCTTCGCGAGCAATTTTTTGTACGAGTGGTCTTTGCGAGAAGCCGCGCTTGCAATCTTTATGAGCTGATCAGTGACGCCACTCATTGCCGAGACGACAACGGCAGCAATACAGGCATCTTTTTGGGATTTGCTAACGATAGAAACTACTCGCTCGATCGACTCGACAGAACCCATCGAGGTCCCGCCAAATTTCAAGATTTTTATTCCTCGCACAGCCATCGCCGCACGCTACCAAGTACAAAACACAATGTCAAAGTGTCAACCGAACATTTATACACAGAGCGCTCTGCGCCGGTTGGCGAAAAGGATATACTTTGCATATGGATTATTTATCCGGCTGATTTTTATCCATGTTCGAATGGTTATCAAGAGAGGCGAGTAGTCACCAACTTTAGGAAAGGTCGATTCAGGTTTAACAATCATTACATAACACAAGGTATGAAATACGCACACATGGCCGCATTCGTTCTCCTCGTCGTCGGCGGACTCGCGTGGGGAATCGAAGGGCTCTTTGGCTACAGCGTGGTCTCCGCGATCCTCGGAAGCTCAATCGCGCAGATCGTGTACATCTTGGTCGGCGTCGCGGCGGTATACGAGGTCGTCACGCACAGAGGACGCTGCAAGCAGTGTAGTGGACAGATGGCCTAGCTCTTGAATTTGATTGAGCAGCCGAGCGAGGGATCGAACCACGGCTCGATCGGCTCGCCTGCGAGGAGCTTTTGTATATTGTCTTTCATCACGTGCTCATGAGCCATCCTGCGGTTCGAGCGCATCAATAATCTGGGGAGGATGGATTCGAACCATCATACACAGCTCCAAAGGCTGTTGTCCTACCATTAGACGACTCCCCAATGCTTCTCGATAGTACGGACAATAAGCAATTTTAGCAATTATCAATTATGTGCGGTGCGGAGATTTGGCGATATTTGGGAACTGCAGATATCAATAATCGCGAGCTCTAGAGGGAGGTGCGGCATGGCGGCGTAGGTCATAATACTATACGCTTCGAGAAGAGCCTTGAGCGTATCCGAATTGATGCTAGGCTCTTTTGATATTGCTTTTGCGAGTGCGAGATCGGCTTCAGTGAGTTCGGCAGACAACGATGTTCCAAGCTCAGGCGCGTAACGTAAAAGAAGCACTATCCGCATGCGGTGAACGAGGAGCTTGGTGAGCGTACGCGCGTCCATGTTCTCCGATACGGCTCGCTGTATCGCTCCAAGCGCGGTCGAAGGATCGTTCTTTGCCAGTGCTTCGAGTATTTGCCACACGATCTCCCCGCGCGGAGCGCCCGAAACCGCTTCCACTTCCTCGATCTCTACTTTCTTGTTTTCAGAAACCGCGAGCACTTTTTGCAAAATCCCGAGTGCATCTCTAAACGACCCCTCGGCAAGAAGCGCGATAAGCTCGGCAGCGGAGTGCTCGACCGCGAAGCCCTCTTTTTTCGAGACGTCGGTGACGACCTCGGTCAGCACTTCGCGCGTGGGCTGCCTCAACGTGTAGATCGCGCAACGTGACTGAATCGTTTCCGGAACTTTGTCGCGCTCGGTCGTCGCAAGAACGAATATCGCATGCGCTGGCGGCTCCTCAAGCGTTTTCAAAAAAGCGTTCCATGCCTCTTTCGTGAGCATGTGCGCCTCGTCGATGATGTAAAACTTGTACGGCGAATCAAACGGCATGGCGTACACGCCCTCGCGCAAGAGCCTGATATCGTCGATCCCGCGATTCGACGCCGCGTCGATCTCATATAAATCTTTCGACGATACGCCGAGCTCGCGGGCCAAGATGCGTGCAACCGACGTCTTCCCCGTCCCACGGCTTCCCGCAAAAAGATACGCGTGCGCGACTTTTTTATTCTTGATGGCTTTCTCCAACGTCTCCGTCACCTGCGGCTGCCCGCGCACTTCATCAAATGATCGCGGTCGGTATGCGCGATAGAGTGTCGCCTGCCGCGTCTCCTTTTTCATGCCGACACTATAGCATCTTCAAGGATTTCAATTGCGTGCCGTGTCACGTGTGTCGACATCAACCGCACACGTAACA
>CAYVHJ010000059.1:0-670 GCA_964451235.1 uncultured Candidatus Saccharibacteria bacterium
TACACGTTAACAGCGTGCCACTCTACCATTGAGTTACCCCGGAATCTCGCGCAGTATAGCCGAGAAGGCGGAAAAATAAAGCGCTCGGAGTATGTGGCGCATAGTTCGCTCATGTACAGCCCGCGCGAACATCGCATCGTTGTGTCCACGCTTCAGATTCCGAGAGCCGCAGGAGCGTCTTTGGCCGATTGGAGATGCTTGTTGTACTGGAGCGCCTTTTCATACTCGTTTCGCGCGGTAGTCGTGTCGCCGCGGCTCTCATAGATTTTTCCGCGTAGAACGTAGAGTTCCGAGACCGATTTATTGTTGTCGCCGATGATGCCGTCGGTGAGCGAAAGTACGCGGTCGTAATTCCCAAGCCGAAAGTAGGCGTCAATGGGTTCATGCTGGTACCACAACACTCTTCGCGTGAGGCGCGGCTCGATCTGCTCGAACTCGCGTACCGTACCTTCGTAGTCGCCGAGGTAGTAGAGAGAAGTCACGAGGTTGTAATTGGCAATGATGTCGGAGGAATTTTTCGAAAGTTCCTCTTCTGCGCGCGCTTTCGCGTGTTGCCATGCGGTTCTTTCGTCGCGCTCGCTCTTCAAGATTTGCTCGACGAGCGCCTTCTTTTCCGGAGGTACGACGATGAGGTATGAGTAATTAAAATTCTTCCAGAGGTGCATCCATT
>CAYVHJ010000059.1:680-4495 GCA_964451235.1 uncultured Candidatus Saccharibacteria bacterium
TAGTGCCCGATATCTGGGTCTGTGTAGGTAAGAGTGCGTGCGACGACGGGAATATCATTCGCGATGAATTCTTTCAGCACCTCGAGGTTTCCGCTCGGACGCACGTATGTTGCGAGTCCGTGCTTCTCTTCGGCATACGCGGCGAGTTCGTAGAGCGTGACCGATTTGTCGTCGTTGTCGCCGCGCGGATTGTTCCACGGGCGCGTTGCCTCTGCGATCGCTTCCTGCGTGTCACTGATGCCCCAATGGGAAAGAGCGACCATGAGCCCTACCGACGAGCAGTTGTTGAAGGTCTGCCACGCGTGCGCGAGACCCTCGATGGTTTTCTTTGCCGGGATTTCGGCTTGTTCCCGGCCCGCTTGCGCGAGCGCGGATGTTTCCTGTGTTTCTCCTTCTGCGAGAAACATGTAACGTCCCTCCCAGAAGGCATAGAGGGAAAACGCGACCACGCCGAGAACAATGCCTGCGAACGTCTTTATGAGTGCCATAGCGTGTGGTGACACCGCGTATCATACCAAATTACTGTCATGAGGCAGAGATTGGGCGGGAGGAGATGCTATACTTTCGTGATGCGTAATACCTACGTGCTTCTCGGTATTACCACAATCCTTATTCTCACTGGCGCGTGGTACGCGTTTAATCGCAGCTCCATGAACAGCGAGCAGAATGCAAACATTACGAGCTCATCATCGGAATCTATGACACTTTCTCTTTCGAGTCCCGCGTTCCAAACAGGTGCCTCGATACCGTCGCAGTTTACCTGTGATGCCGAAAACGTGAGCCCCCCGTTTGCAATCGCGGGCACTCCGGAAGGCGCAAAGTCTCTCGTCTTGATCGTGGACGATCCGGATGTACCAAAGGCCCTCAAGCCCGATGGCGTGTTTGACCATTGGACGCTCTTTAACATTCCGCCCGAGACGAGCGGGATCCCGCAGGCGGGGAGCGTGGGCACTGCGGGCGTGAACGGGGCAGGGAAGAACATATACACCGGACCCTGCCCGCCGCGAGAATATGAGCCGAGCGAACACCGCTACTTCTTCAAACTTTATGCACTCGATGCGATGCTCGATCTTCCAGCAGGCGCCTCGAAGGCGGATGTGTTGCAGGCGATGGAAGGACACATACTCGCACAAGCGGAGCTGGTGGGGAAGTATCGCAGAGTGAGTCAATAACATGAATATTCGCGTAAAGGCAACCGACTACCGGATGACGCCGGAGGTACAGATGTATCTCGATAACCGCGTCGCCTCACTGCAGAAACTGCTTGCGGGCGTTGCAGATGTCGTGCGCATCGAAGTCGAACTCGGGCGCGACGCCGGACGTCCGCGGCACGGCGCGAATATCTGGTTTGCCGAAATCTACGTCATCATTCCCGGAGGCGAGCGTATTTACGCGCGGAACAACTCTGAAAGCATCAACGGCGCAATCGACGACGTGAAGGAGGAGGTGGAACGCCAGCTTCGGCGCGAGCGGAAGCTCCATATCCGTCTATACCGCAAAGGTGGCGCCTTGGCGAAGCGTCTTCTTCGTTTTGGCCAGTGACTCATACTTGCTTATCTATCGCGACCGCCCAAGATAAGCAAGTAAGTTAGAGCGGCCGGGCACCGGAACGCAGGAATTCCTGATAGCCCATCTCGCGTTTGCCCTCGGGTTTGACCTGATCAATTACCAATTGCTGGCCTTCAAGGTGCGCGTCGAGAATTTGGACACGTACCTTCTTTCCACTCCGCTCAAAAAAAGCATACGTGCCGATTGTGCTATCGAACGCACGTATTTTGAGAAGATTTTTGTAGGGATCGTCGGAGAGATCGAGAAACCCGTCTGCTTTTTCCAAGGTCGGACACAACGTTTCGAGATCATGGTTTTGCTCACGAGCTTCAATCTCACCGGAAACCCACGGTTCAATGACGGCGCTTAATAATTTCGCACTCTCGTGTGTTGCAAAGACCTCAAGCTCTCGCGCGCTCGGCGGCCATTTTGCGATATGGAATTCTTTTTGTGCAATTATGGGGCCGTGATCAATCTTTTCATCCATCAGGACAAGCGATGTTCCGCTTTTGCCGTCGTCGTTCAATATGGAGGCCCGTATCGGTGAAGTGCCTTTCCAGCGCGGGAGGAGCGAAAAATGGATGTTGATGGTGCCGTGTTTTGGTATCGAAAAAAGTTCGCGCGGCAGTATTTTTCCGTAGTAGATGACGATGAATAACTGCCAGCTTCGAGCCGAGAGCTTCGAGGCAAATTCTGCGTCGAGGCGTTCGGGCTGGAGAACGGGAATGTTCCGCGCAGACGCCCATTCTTTCACTGCAGGCTGAGTGGTCACAAGGCCGCGTCCGGCCGGACGTTCTGGTACCGTGATAACGAGCGACGGAACGAGCCCCCCTCTCTCAAGATCGTCGAGAAAAACAGCGGCAAGCTCCGGCGTGCCAAAGAGCGCAAATTGAATATTCGGGTTTCGTAAACCCGAATTCGGATTTACCAAATTCGGGTTTACGAAACCCGAATACCTACTGCTGTATGTTCGTTGTTTACTACTTACGTTCTTTTTCGTCATAGACCTTGGTCGATTTGTCTGTGTAGAGAATGCCTTGGAGATGGTCCATCTCGTGCTGAAAGATGTGCGCGAGGAAACCGGAGGCACCTCGCGTGAATCGCACGCCATGTTCATTGTATGCACGGATGGTCACCTTATCGGCGCGCGGTACCATGCCCCATTTGCCGCGAACCGAAAGGCAGCCCTCGTGTTTTTCTTTCTTTCCGCGCGACATCTTGATGAGCTCGGGATTGATGTACACCTGATCAGGCATCGTTGGCTCAATGCAATGAGGCGTCGCCTCATTGCATTTATGTTGTGGTTCGTCGGGGGCATTTCGGTTCCCGCGAGCAAGGGCGCGGCCCGAGACGACGAAGAGTCGCAGCGATTCGCCGACCTGCGGCGCGGCGAGCGCGACCCCGTACTCTTCCTTTTTGAGCAGCGTTTTCATCTCTCGCACAAGGTTCTGAATTCGTTTCGTCGGCAGCTCGGAAATTGGAATTTCCCGTGCGAATTCTCGAAGCACGGGATTATTGTTTGCAGGCAAAATGGTTCGCATTCGGAAACTATATCGAAAAGTGTAGAATATCGCTATGCGGCACATCCGGATACATCTCAAGCGCACACTGGTAAAAACTCGTGCCACAGAGCGGGGCGAGTTTATGGAATATTTTTGCGAGAAGCTCAACAGGAGCCGAAAACAGGATGGCTTACCGCCCATTGCGATGGCGCGGATGGGAAAGATGTTGGAAAAGATTCCCACGAAGGACTTGTATTACATGAAGAGCGTGTGCGACAGTGCGAAGAATTTTTCAAAGAAGTTTTGGTACCTACTGAACCCGGAAAAGTACGAGAAATAGCTTTCAGTTCAGAGCTGTCAGCTTTTAGTCAAGGTAGGTAATGAAGGATTTCCTGACAGCTGAAGGCTGTCACCTGACATCTGTTTGACATACAATGCTCTCCCTATGGCCTTCTCGTTTTCTCCAAAACTCGGGATTGATTTGGGTACGACAACGGTTTTGGTCTTTGTGCCGGGGAAGGGGATCGTCCTCAACGAACCGTCGGTCGTGGCGGTTTCCACCGCAGGCAACAGGATTCTCGCGGTAGGCAATGACGCCAAAGAGATGGTTGGGCGCACCCCCGATGAGATCATCGCGTACCGACCGATGAAAGACGGTGTCATCGCCGATTACCGCGTTACCGAGGCGATGCTGCGCTACTACATTCGCAAATCTCTCGGGAAGTGGAACCTCTTCCGCCCGGAAGGCATGGTCTCCGTCCCGGC
>CAYVHJ010000060.1:0-4444 GCA_964451235.1 uncultured Candidatus Saccharibacteria bacterium
ACTCGAACCTCCACGCCCTTGCGGGCTACGCCACCTCAAGGCGTAATGTCTACCAATTTCAACACCGGCGCGTGGGCTCAATACTACTCGCTTTTTTCGGGAGTTCCAGCTGCTGCGACTGATTCTGGCGCAGATTTTACGGCTGTTTTTGCTGCGATTCTGTCGAAGTTTCTTGAGTATCGGTACGGACAAGACGAGAGCGGCGAAGCTGCCTGCGCGCTTCGCGCGCAACTTTCTCGCGGATGTAGTAGAGCTTTGCGCGCCGCACGCGGCTCCGCTTCAGAATCTCGATCTTATCTATCATTGGTGAGTAGAGTGGAAAGATCTTTTCGACACCGACTCCCGAGAGTACGCGTCGCACCGTAAACGTAGCGCCCGGCTCTCGGCCGTGCTTGCGCGCAAGCACCAATCCCTCAAATGCCTGCAGGCGGTACTTCCCTTTTTCCTCCTCGATCTTCTGCCAGACGCGCACCGTATCTCCCGGCCTAAGGTCGAGATTTTTTCGCGCTTCCATATCCACCAGTGAAATTCTGACTGCTACCATCGCGAGAATATACCATTCCCCCTCTCGCATCGCAATCTCAGTTTGTCCCTGTTTGTCCCGTTCTATCTCACACAAACAACTTGCTTATCTGTCGCGACCGGAACACATAAGCAAGTATCAAAACTCGACCGAGAACGTATCAAACTTCTGCGACGGCTCGCGCCATTCCACGTCCACCTTTGAGACTTTTGCGAGAAAGGGGCCTTTGTGTACGTGCGTGAGAAACTTTTCCAACTTGTCGCGATAGCCTTGCGCCACGACCTCAACCGTAAAGTCGGGAGTATTTTTCACATAGCCGGTGAGTGCGAGGTGTCGAGCGTTCTTTGCGACAAAGTCGCGATAAAAAACACCCTGGACTTTCCCCCGAACGATACATCGCACTTCCTCGATTTCCATGGTGCGCGGTGCAGGACTCGGACCTGCAACCCCTTCGGTGTAAACGAAGTGCTCTACCAATTGAGCTAACCGCGCGCGTGCGTCTTGAAACGCCGTATGCCCTCGCGAGGAATCGAACCTCGATAGCCGGCTTAGAAGTCCGGAGTTTTATCCATTAAACTACAAGGGCAAGTCGTTACCATCCTACGCTCAACGTGATGGGTCGGCAATCCTCGGAGGATTTTTCTTAAGAAATTCGTAGACCGCCTGCCGCTTCCCAAACCCCTCCATAGTCACCCGCAAATCTGCGGGGTTGAGCAGGACACCGTCTCCGCTCGAGAGGAGCGGATTTTCATCTGCTTCGCTGAATACTGCATAAAATTTCAAACCCGCGTAGAGCATGAGGCCCGCGAGCACCATAGCCGTAGCGAAAAGGAGTGTACGCCAGTAGGCATCGGCGAGCGTACGGAGCTTCTCCGGCTCATGGCGATACTGCCACGTATCGCGTATGCATCCCCACATATACGTGAGCCATCTCATATCGCGGGAATATCGGCAGTCGTGAAAAAACGTATCTGCGTAACGACGCGCCAGCTGCTTTTCGCCGACTTGCCGCTCTCTGCGCTCGGCAGCCGTTCGAGCTGCAGCTCGTCGAGATGGGAGGGGATGGGAAGCGATTCAAGGAGCGCCACTGCCTGGGCCACCTGCGTAAATGTGCCTTGCGCTTCAATGATGAAGGATGCGACCCGGACGGGAGACGCCTCGGTCGAAGATATGGATGGCGCTTGCCCTATCCCTATCGGAACACCAGTGTCACGCGCGAGTGATTCGATAATGTCGAGAATTTCTACGATATCGGAATCGGAAAGTTGTTCGAGCTTCGTGCGTGCATCCTCCGTATCGCGCGCAAGCGCGTGAAGTCGGAGCGCCGCCGCGTGTTCCAGCTCTTCCTGCTCCATGCCCGCGATTCTCGCAGCGTGCTCTTCGGCCGCAGAGGTAATCATCCATGCGAAATAGCCGACTCCCGCCCAGAGCGCGACGGCAGCGGCAAGTGCAACCCATGAACTGTAGCGTGTAAATGGAACGTGCATACGCTAGAATGTGCCCTTCAAGGTAAGGGTGAAGCGGCTGCCGACTGCACCCGCAAGAACCTCAATCGGAACGGTCACGCTCGTGAACCGCGGATTTTTGGCGAGCGTCTCGCGATATGCATTGATGTTATCGCGCGAAGGACTCGTGCCCCTAATAATGATTTCGCCATCTTCCCCGCGAGTGAACGAAATGCTCGAGACGGTCGTGCCGGGAGGCCGCGCGACGAAAATCTCCTCCAAAATAGAAAGTACGGACACCGTCGAGGAGGCAATCGGCTGCAACTCTTTCAGGATCAGCCGCGTGCGGGCGAGATTCTCTCGATCCGAACTCTCCGGCAGGAGTTGTGAGGCGGACTGCGGGTTCGGCTCCGTTTGCGGGTTACGTACCATCGCGTACACGGGAAGAAGTGCGAGGAGCGCAATGGCACCACACACGATGGCAACAAGCGCGCCCGTAAAAACGAATCGGCTCCGGTAGAAACCCTGCACATCCTTGAACGCACGAGGTGGAAGAAGGTTTGCCATAGAAATCAGCTAGGCGCTCCGGAGCGCAAGACCGATTGCGGTTGCAAACTGGAGAGACGCGCGACGATCGATGGGAGGAATGTAGTCATCGAAGGAGCACGCGTTTCGCCAGACGCTTGGCCGCACGACCTCGACCTGTACCCGCGCCGCAAGGTAATCCCCGAGACCCTTAAGATTCGCGCTCCCGCCGAGAAGAAATACCCGCTCGAGCGGCGTTATACGATCTCCCTCTTGGTTCCTGCGCGTGTCCCAATAGTGAAAGTGTCGCGCGACTTCGTCCCCGAGCGCTGCGGCAGTTCCGGTTATCGCCTCGAGGCCGGCAGAGCGTTTTGCGTCTTTCGCAAGGAGTCCCTCCTCGTTTTTGAATGTGTTTGCCTCTTCGGGTGGGAGCGAAAGTTTCTCGGCGAGCGCGCGGTCGATCGATCCGCCGCCGACGGCAACCGTAGAGGTAAAGATGGGAATGCCACGCTTCAGGACCGAAAGGCCCGTACGCATTTCCCCGAAATCGACGACGAGCGTGATGGGCTCATCCGAGGCCGTCCCCGCGACCGCGCGCGCTATAGAGCGCGCCTCTACTTCAAGGGAGAACAGTTCAATGTTCGCAGCGGAAAAGACGGCAGCGTAGCTCTCGGCAAGTTCGCGGGGAAAGACCGTGACGCCGATCTCATCGCCCGCACCGTCGTCATGTCGCATGATCTTGTCGAAGTCGTACACAGCGACCGAGGGAGCAATCGGAACCCGATCCTCCAGTTCAAATTCGATCATGGAAAGCGCCTGCTCGCGCGAAGAGCCTTCGGGCACGTGCATGCTGAAAACATAGGCCGATTCCTCCGGAAGCGCCGCGTGTGCGCACTCGATGCCCGCTTTTGCCTTTATGGAGCCGAGGATCTGCGCAAGCGCTTCCGCGTCCTTAACGACGCCGCTTACCAGGATGCCCGCGGGAAGCGACTCGTGGCCCCACGAGCGCACTTCCTTTCCCAAGCTCCCCTCCCCGAACACGATCCATTTGATCGAGGCGTCAGAGATATCGATGCCGGCTGCAGGCGGCAAGAGGACGTGCGGACGCGGAAACCATCTCGAAAATATGCGCGACGCCGCGCGCGCGCCACGAGAAAAAGACGCTATTGATGAAGGAAATTCCATTCATCAAATTATACCGCGTTTACCGCACCGCCGTGCATATCCAAATAGCGCTGTAAAATAATTGCTGCCGCTGCGCTGTCATCGTGCGGTCTCCCCTCTGGGGCATATCGTGACGCTTCTACCGAGCTTCCTGCTTCCCATGCGGACGTGACGGACAGGCCTGCTTCCTTCCTTAGTTTCTTGATGAACAATTCCGCGTCTTTAGTGACCGGATTTTCGTGGCCGCCAAATGAGCGCGTGTCGCCAACGACGATTCCCGTTACCTTTTCTTTTGTGATGAGTTCTCGCAGGGCCGTAAAAAGATTTGCGTCGTTCTCTACTATCCCACGCGGGAAGGCAATACCCTCGCTCGATACCGCAAGCCCGATGCGCCTTGCGCCATAGTCGATGCCGAGATACCTCATGCGGGAAGTATGGAGTACGGAGTACAGAGTATCAATGCTCCGAAAGTTTCGAGGTCTTGTAGAGATCAGGCCGATGAGGTTTGAGCCGGACTATCTTCACCGAAAGCCCCGCGTGCGTGAGATCGTGTTCCAAATGGTCGACGTACTCGCCGTGTTGATCATAGCCGAGCGCGATGATATCAGGCTTTTCCTCCAGAATGTGATGCATGTACCCTACCTCGTCGCCAAGCACCGCTCTATCAACTAAGGAGTGCGCAGCGACAGCCGCGAGTCGCTCTGATTCGTGGTGCCGCGGCGAAAATCCCTTGATGCGCGAAGTGACGCCGTCGCGCGCGACGGAGACGATAAGGCACGGGTCTTTT
>CAYVHJ010000061.1:0-4435 GCA_964451235.1 uncultured Candidatus Saccharibacteria bacterium
GTGAGCTTTGCCGAAAGCGGGATGGAAGCCGTGCGCTCGCCGATCCATTCGGTATTCGGAAGATCGCCTTCTTTATGGCCGAGAAGCTTCCGAAAGAAAGGCTGCAAGTGCAAGGCATAGAAATGAACGCCGCAGCCGATCTTACGCTTCGTCATCTCTTCTAAGAACTCATCGCGAGTAAGCTTTGTCTTGTTGGTGTCGATGAGCACGGTAAAGAGATGATATGCGTGCCGATCGCCCACATGTGCCGGTACCGGCAGTATGAGTGGCAACCCTTTTAGGTCGTCGCTATATTTTTTCCAAATCGCCTGCCGCCTCTTCCAGTTTTTCTCGATACGTTTGAGCTGGTGAATCCCGAGCGACGCTTGGATATCCGACATGTTGTACTTGTATCCGGCCTCGATAAATTCGTAGTGCTTGTAGCCCTCGTTGCCGTAGCGATTCCACGCAAACCTGTTCATGCCGTGGAGCGCAAGGACACGAATGCGCTTCGCATATTCCTCGTCGTTAGTCACGACCATCCCTCCTTCACCTGTCACCAAATTCTTGGTCGCATAAAAGCTGTAGCAACCGATATCTCCGAACGCGCCGACTTTCTTCTCCCTATATTCCGTCTCTACCGCATGCGCGGCATCTTCGATCACCTTCAGAGAGTGTTTCTTGGCAAGTGCCATGATCGCGTCCATGTCGCATGGTCGGCCAGCCATGTGAACGACTATGATTGCTTTCGTGCGCGGCGTGATCTTTCGCTCCACATCCTCGGGATCGATGTTCATCGTTTCGCGATCGCAATCAACAAACACGGGCGTCGCTCCGCAGTGCACGATCACATTTGCGGTCCCCGCAAACGTCATCGCTGGCACGATGACCTCGTCGTCGCGTCCCACATCAATCGCAAGCAGTGCGAGGTGCATCGCTGCCGTGCACGAGTTTACCGCTATGGCGTACTTCGCGCCCACATACTTCTTAAAATCTTCTTCGAACTGATGGGTCTTGGGCCCTGTCGAGACCCATCCGCTCTTGAGCGTTTTTACAACCTCCTCGATTTCCGGCTCTTCAATCAGCGGCGAGCCAAATGCAAGAAAATCCTTTCTCATGACCACATAGTAGTTGTTTCAGCATCGGATAGCAAAGCATTGTACGAGTTGGTAGAATTCTTCTCACCTATGACATTCGGCGTCTTGCAGCGACAGTACTCCGACACGCAGATCGCCCGACTCCTCGCGAGCATTTGCATACTTCTGTATCTCGTGGCCTTCGGAGTTTTTTTTCTGCTCGGGTCTGCAAACGGCACGCCCTTCTGGAAAATGATCGGCCTCGGCGGACCTGAAACATCCGACGTCACTGAATACGTGCACCTCGCCGAGGGCATGCTCACGGTCGGCCGATTCGAAATCTCCCCTGCAATCGGGCCGGAATATCTGCGCGTGCCGGGTTATCCCGCCTTCCTTGCGCTCATACTTCTGCTGTTCGGGACGTTGACTGTCGTTCCCTTCGTCCAAATCATCTTCACCGCAGGCACTGTCGCACTTATATACCTCATCGGAACGCGCTACTTTCCCCGCCCTGCGGCGATCGCGGCCGCCGTAATCTACGCAATTGATCCGGTCGTCATTTACTCGACGTGGGTCCCCATTTCCGAACCGCTCTTCATGTTGTTTCTCATGGGAAGCATCTATTGCGTAGGGACACCTGCGCGCCGATGGTGGCTGCCGTATGCGCTTGCGGGTATTCTCTTCGGCATTTCGGTGTACATGCGGCCCGTCGGACTCTATCTCGCGCCCCTCGTTGCACTAATGGCATTTGCAAATGCCGTTTCGTGGAGAGCCGCAGCACGCGGCGCATTGATCTTTCTTGTGGTCGTCGCGGCGACCGTCATTCCGTGGATGGCACGCGACTACGCCCTCTCCGGACATTTTGCTTTTTCATCGAGCAGCGCATTCAATCTTTATTTCGCAAATATGCCCATCTTCGAACAAGCTCGGACCGGTGTTTCGTACGAGCAGATACAGCGCGAATACAACGAAAAATATTTTGGCACGCAGGAGGAGGATATTCTGCGCTCATTTAAGTATGCCGACGAACAGATGGCGATCGCTCGCGAGGTAATTCTTGCGCACCCGTTTCAATATGCCGCATTCCACACCGCAAAATCAATGCAGCTCTTTATCGGCTCGAGCATCGTGAATTTCAAATACCACATGCGAAAGCTCGGCGTGCTACCGGGCGAGCAAGTGCATGGAGAAGGCGCGTGGGGAATGATCTTGCAAGGGCACTGGGGTGACGCATTCGTGCAGACAGTCACGAACGTACCGCGCCTCATCGAGAGGCTTTTGTGGCTGCTGGCCTATGTCGGCATGCTCTACACGACATTCCTCGCACTGAAGCGTCGAGACATTTCGAGCATATGGATTGTATGCGCGTTCCTCTTCATCCACGCAGTCGCATTCATGACAGGTCCTTCAAGCGATACGACCCGCTACCGCATGCCGCTTGAGCCGTTCCTCCTCTTGCTCGGCATCGCCGGAGTATACACACTTCTGCGTCACGCAGGCGCGCGCCTATTCGGAAAGCCGGTAGATGAGAATGTCGGGACCGAACGACTTTGAGGAGAAGAATACAGGAAACGGCTCGAGAAATGCGCTGTTGAAAAGCGATGTGCTGTCCCCCAGTCCGTCGAATTGCTTGACCACTTCCGCTCTTTCGGTAATCAATGCAAAGGCGTCTGCCATTTCGGGAAAAAGGACAAGCGAGCGCGGTTCGAGCAAAAGATAGGTGTAGTCATGTTCACGTGCGTACGACGGGAGCTTGTCGACGAACTCGGGATTCTTGATCGAGGTGAGATTGTTCAGGGCATGCGGCACATCGCTGCGATCGATAGTTTCATCTGCCTCGTCTACAGAACGTATCACCTCTGAATCTATTGCGCGCAACTCTTCGACCACTCCTTTTTGCGTCGGTATATGCATCGCAGAAGAAAATACGAGAAGTTTGTCGCTCGGCGCTAGATTTTCGAGCACCCATTCCCGGACATGCTCGCGTGTATCACCCTCCCACGCGAGATAGGAAACACGGATCGAGACGACGAGTGGCAGAACGAGGACGATGAGTATCGGAACAATCGTTTTTCGATTCCAGATACTCGCAATTCCGAACCCGCCTAGAAGTGCAAAGAGCGGCAAAAGCGGCACAAGGAAGCGCGCATCGAAGCGAAAAAGGATATAGAACACGGCCATGTAGAAGAGAGTCCATCCAACAATGAGAGTCGTGAGGCGACGACGAGTCAAACCCATAGCCACAAGTCCGAGGAGGAACGAGCCAACGAGCACAGGCTCCGAATACGCGATGAGCGAGAGGGCCGACCACGGACTCACGAGTAGACCAACAAGCGATTTTGATTCGAAGAGGGTCACCGCACCCAAAAAAGCGTTGCCGCTTTGATAAAGAAGTGAAGGGAGGATCGCCAGAGCGATGAAAAGTGAGAGTCCGATCGCAAGGTGCGGGATATCGCGGAGTGATTCATGCCGCGAGCGCACGTCGAAGAGGAGGTAGTACAAACCAATGAACACGGAGAAAAATGCACACAGCGACGAAATGCCCATCCCAATGCCGGCGGTCGCGAATGCCGACACATAGCGGCGCGTAAGGCTCCACCGTGTCGTCAGCACGTACAAGATCACCAAAAATAGGAACGAAACAGGGATCCAGTTGCGTCCGACCATCGAGAGCGCTACATGGAGAATGCTTGACGCGAGAAGGAATCCTGCCGAAAGCGCCGCTACGCGGGATTTGAACAGGGTTTGTGCGATTCGATAGACAAGAAAAACCGAGAGGGTGCCAAGTACCGTGTTTATGAAGCGCGCCGTCATGAAAAACGGCGTGAGGTCGGAGATGAGATGCGCTTGGAAGAGCTCCGCACTCCCCTGCCACAAAAGGTACTGAACGCCAAGAATGACAGCGAACGGAAAAAGGAGGATGTAGGAGAGGTACGGAGGGTACGGAAGGATCGGCTGGAAGACTTCTGGATGAAGCGCGGGGATGATCGTTTTCAGTTGAAGCATCTTTAGTGCCGCGAAAGTAAACGGCGTCTCGTCCGCCACGACCGTAAGCGGCAATCCGTAGCCAATTCCCACGACGCGCAGGAAAAAGGCGCAGAACAAGAGAAATACGAGTGGCGATGCCAGAAGAGAAAGCGAAGGGCGAAATATCATGCGGCGCGAAGATCTCGTATCAAGGAGTCAAACTTTTTCATATACGCTGATAGTGAAAAATCGCGCACCCTTTCTCCTGCCGCTTCGCCGAGGCGAGCGCGCAGTTTCGGATCACCCAGAAGCTGTACGATGGCCTCGCTAAGAGCTTCGGGATCGGCGGGCGGCACGAGACGTCCGGTCTCGCCGTCTTTGATGAAGGTGGGAATATCCCCTACCGAGGTCGC
>CAYVHJ010000062.1:0-4370 GCA_964451235.1 uncultured Candidatus Saccharibacteria bacterium
TCTCATCGTCATCGTCGATCCACCGACCCCTCCTGAGCTAAAAGCTACATCCACCGTTCGTGACTGGTTTAGAAAAACTTTCTGGCCCTGGTGATGCTATAGTATTTTGCGTTCGCGGGATTCGTTTAATGGCAGGACGGCTGCTTCCCAAGCAGCAGACACGAGTTCGATTCTCGTATCCCGCACAGCAGAGGGGACAACTCGCTCGACAGGCACAGTAGTCGGCATAGAATTGAATATTATTAATGTCATACAAACAAACTATGAACCACAAAACATACATGAAGGCCTCGACTGCGATCTTCGGGTTTCTCGCCCTCCTCCATCTCGCGCGAGTACTTTTCGGATGGGACGCTGTCGTCGGGGGATGGGACGTCCCGATGTGGGTGAGCTGGGTTGCCGTTCTCGGCGCAGGTTTTCTTGCGTACTCCGGCTACAAACTTCAGAGGTAGTTTGTCTCCCTCATAAATATTCTAGTCAATTATGGGATAAGTTATCACCCATTAAAGTTGCTGAGGGTGGGAATGTAATCGAAAGAACACAAGCACTTGTTGAACTTATCCGTTCTGGTGCCAATAAGAAATCTTAAACATGAAAATCATCGGCATTCTCGGCGGTTTGGGGCCTGAAACCACGGCACATTTTTATTTGGACATTGTGTCCTTATGTAAAGAAGCGGGCCTGACAGAAAGACCGCCAGTTCTAATTTGGAGCATCCCTTTATCCTATGAATTGGAGAAAAGATTTATCACTACGGGCGATGGTATAGACGGATATCGCTCTTTTTTGCTGGAAGGAGCCAAGAAGCTAGAAAAGGGAGGCGCAGAATTCATCGTTATACCTTGCAATTCTGTACACACGTTAATTGAAGATGTTCGTAAGGCGGTCTCTGTTCCTGTCTTAAGCATCGTAGAAGAGACGGTGACTTTTCTTGCAAAGCAAAATGTGTCCGGTATCGGTTTGCTTGCAACCACGCCGACCCTTCAATCGAGGTTGTATCAGAACTTTTTTGAGGAAAATAACATCCACCTGTATATACCACCCGAGAACGAGCAAACTGAACTTGACGATTTGATACAAAAACTGGCCCTGAGCGAGAGTGGTGCCGAGCTGAAACAGACGTTAGTTGCAATATCTAAAAACCTCTTTCAAGAAGGGGCCGATGCTTTGCTGCTCGCGTGTACGGATTTACAACTTTTGATGAACAACTCCAATGAAAATCGGATATATGATACGGAGACGATTCTCGCACATTCAGTCGTTGATTATTTCCGAAAATGACAGGTTTCCAATCTCTTGTATTATTTACGAATGTATTGGGACGCTGTCGTCGGGGGATGGGACGTCCCGATGTGGGTGAGCTGGGTTGCGCTCATCGTCGCCGGATTTTTGGCGTACACGGGCTACAAGCAACAGCGATAGAATTTTTTCGCCGCGGGAGAGAGGGGCTGTGTTACAGATATTTTTTTCCGTAGGCGCGCATGACGTCGATGGTCTCTCGAAGTGCGGTCCCTTTTCGTGTCGGTGCATAAAAATGGCGGGGCGGATGTCTCATGTACCCTTTCCGGACGACGAGACCATCACGCTCGAGTCGCTTAAGTTTGAGGGTTAGCGTGCGCGGGCTCATGCCTCCAAGCGCATCTTCGAGTTCACTGAATTTTCTCGGTTTTTCCAGAACATTCCGCATAATGAGCAGGGAACAAGGATCTCCGACAAGGTCGGCGACCCGCGCGATGGGGCAATCTCTGCACAGTTTTCTCCGCTGGCTTACGGTGCGCAACATTACACCACCGTATCACGCCTCTTGTCACTTTACAAAGTAAAGTGAGATGTATAGACTGCGGTATATATAAAATGAAAAGAAATTAGTCGTTAGTGCACAAAAGATATGGCGGAAACATTGCGGATTAAAGTAATTCTCGGAAGTACGCGCCAGGGCCGATTCAGCGAAAAACCAGGGCGGTGGATATTCGAAGAAGCGAAAAAACGCGAGAATCTTAATGTCGAATTGCTCGATCTGCGGGATTACCCGATGCCGTTTTTTAATGAAGCGGAAACGCCTGGGTATAAGAGCAAGCCATACGCGCATGAAGCTGTCGCGCGCTGGACGGCTAAGATCGCGGAGGCGGACGGCTTCATCATCGTTGCGCCTGAATACAATCACGGATATCCCGCTGTTCTCAAAAACGCGCTCGATTATGTCTATCAGGAATGGAACGGGAAGCCAGTCGGCTTTGTTACCTACGGTGGCGCGCTAGGTGCGCGTTCGGTGGAGCAGTTGCGCCTTGTCGGGGTCGAGCTCCAGATGGCGCCGATACGTAATGCCATCCACATGCCCTTCGACGTCGTCATTGCGGCCGCGAAGGGAACTCCCGAAGCGGATATCTTCGCTCCATACGCCGAGCGTGCGGGCAGCCTTCTCGATCAGCTCATCTGGTGGACTAAGGCACGGAAGCGGGCGCGCGAGGAAATATGATATACTCGAACTTTAATTCATGAAAAAGTATGGCAACAAAACAAAGCGTAGCAATTTACACGACGCCGACATGCCACTTCTGTCACATGGCAAAGGAATTTTTTGGGGAGCATGACATTTCGTATACAGAACACGACGTCGCGCGCGATCTCGCGAAGCGCAAGGAAATGATCGAAAAAAGCGGCCAGATGGGAGTCCCCGTCATTACGATAGGGAATGATCTTGTCGTCGGCTTCGACGAAGGAAGACTGCGGGAGCTTCTCGCCGTCTAATTCGTGAACTTATTGATAAAATGCTACCGCCCACAATAGGCTCCCGTAGTTCAACGGATAGAACTTCGCACTCCTAACGCGAGAATCCAGGTCCGACTCCTGGCGGGGGCACATGATATAATTAAAAAAGATTTCCGCGCAGCTCTGCTGCGAGGGCAGCGAAATCTGGAGTATGTTTGTTGAATGGAAGAACGACATATCAAGAAAAGCCACAACAAGACGCTTCTCTTGTACCACATCGTATGTCCAATAAAGTACCGAGGGGAAGTACTGTCCGACGGTGTTGCCCGAACGCTTAAGGAAATCTGTCTTGGAATACAATCACGATATGACATCAACTTCCTCGAAATTGGAACCGACGGAGACCACGTGCACTTTCTCGTACAAGGCACCCCCACAGCATCTCCCAAGGAAATCGTTCAGACCATTAAAAGCATCACTGCAAAACATCTCTTCAAACGCCACCCCGAGATCAAGCAGATGCTGTGGGGTGGTGAGTTCTGGACGAAAGGATACTATGTCAACACCGTCGGACAGTACGCAACGGCCGACGCCGTACGAAACTATGTCAAAAATCAGGGGAATACCTACAACAAACTACACCAAGGCCAGTCGACCTTGTTTGAGGGTCTTGAATGACCACCCATACCTCGTCAGCTCTACTGCGAGGTAGTTGATTCACCGCCCCATATGGGCGAGAAGAAATGCTATGGCGCGCAAACGGAAAAGGCCATTCAGAATTTTCTGTTTGATTTTCGGAAGACGCACCGCGAGGTCATTTACGCGATTGTCGAGATAAAGAAGGCCGCGGCGCGGGCGCACACGGCAGCAGGGGAGCTTGATAGAAAGCGAGCGGCGGCGATCGTGCGCGCGTGCGATGAGATTTTGAAAGGGAAACATGACGAGCAATTTGTATTGCCTTCATTCCAGGGTGGTATGGGTACCTCAAATCATATGAACGTGAACGAGGTCGTTGCAAATCGCGCTACGGAACTCTTGGGACGCGATGAGATGTTATCTCATCGCATTCATCCAAACGATCATGTGAATATGTCGCATTCAACGAACGACGTGATGCCTTCGGCTCTCAAGATCACCGCAATACGCTTAGTCGACAAACTCGACGATTCTCTTGCTGTCTTGATAGCTGCCTTCGAAAAGAAAGCGAAGCAGTTCGCAAAGATACAGAAGCTTGGGCGAACACACATGCAGGATGCCGTGCCGATGACGCTTGGCGATGAGTTTGCCTCGTACGCTGAGACGATCAGAAGGAGGCGCGAGGGGATTCGCGAAGCGCGGCAGTACCTTCTGGAATTAAATCTGGGCGGCAGCGCTGTCGGAAATTCCATCAACGTCTCGCCGAAGTATAAAAAGCTTCTCTATCGCGAACTGCAAAAAATCACGAAGCTTCCGCTCAAGCCTGCAAAAAACCTCATATCGCAAACCGCGAGCGTGACGGATTTTCTCATTGTCTCTCAAGCTCTCACGGCGCTGTGTGTTGATCTCTCAAAAATCGCAGGAGACTTTCGCATTCTCTCCAGTGGCCCGAAGGGTGGCATCGGAGAGCTCATATTGCCCGAGCTGCAGGCCGGATCTTCCATCATGCCGGGGAAGGTGAATCC
>CAYVHJ010000063.1:0-4248 GCA_964451235.1 uncultured Candidatus Saccharibacteria bacterium
CTGGGGAGTGGCAAACGTTGGATTCTATGCCGAATTCGGCAAGAAGGTCGAACTCCTAAAAACCGAGCTTTTATCGCTTTTAAAAAAACTCAAATCTCAACGAAAGCACATCGCAGTCTACGGAGCTTCCGCAAAGAGCGCGACTCTCCTGAATTATTTCGGCATTGGCAAAGAAACGATCGACTACGTCGTCGATCGCTCACCCGCAAAGCAAGGCCACTTCACACCCGGCACGCACCTCGAGATTCTCCCGCCCGAAAAACTCATGGAGGATCGCCCCGACTACACGTTGCTTCTCGCCTGGAACTTTACGAACGAAGTGCTTGCGCAACAGGATGCGTATCGCAAAGCGGGCGGTCGTTTTATTATTCCAATACCGAAGCTGCGAATCGTATGAGACTCACGGAAACGGCTATTGCGGGTGCATACATCATCGAGCTCGACGTCATAGGAGACGAGCGTGGCTACTTCGCGCGCGCGTGGGACGACGAGGAATTCAAGAGACGCGGACTTTTTTCTCGCATCGTCCATGCCAATGTGTCTGGAAATCAGAAAGCAGGCACGCTCCGCGGCCTCCATTATCAGCTTCCACCACACGAGGAGGCAAAGATCGTCCGATGTACCCGCGGTGCGATCTTCGATGTCGCGCTTGATTTGCGCCCTACATCACCAACCTTCAAGAAATGGGTTTCGGTCGGGCTGACAGAGAGTAACCCGCGAATGTTCTACATTCCCGAAGGGTGCGCACATGGATTCCAGACGCTCGAGGATGATTCGGACGTCTTGTACTTTATGAGCGATGCGTACCATCCCGAATGTGCGCGCGGCGTCCGCTTCGACGATCCGGCGTTCGCCATTGAGTGGCCGAACACGGAGAAACGCATCATTTCCGAAAAAGACAGCTCGTATCCAGACTTCCAGATATGAGCAAGAAACGAGTGCTCGTGACCGGAGCGACAGGGTTCATCGGCCGCCATGCGCTACAGCCACTCATCGAACGCGCCTTCGAGGTCCATGCCGTATTTCACGAAACCCCACTGCAAATAAACGACGTAACCTGGCATCAAGCAGATCTGTTGAAGGAAGGATCCGCCGAAGCGCTCTGCAGCGAGGTCCGCGCAACTCACCTCTTGCATTTTGCGTGGATCGCAACGCCCGGCGTATACTGGACATCATCTGAAAACGAGAAGTGGAAGCAAGCAACTCTCGATCTTCTGAAGGCTTTCTCGCAGTGCGGCGGAAAACGGGCAGCGCTCGCAGGAACATGCGCGGAGTACGATTGGTCTGAAGGTGCGGGCGTTTTCAGCGAGAATTCGCGAATCGATCCGGCTTCTCCGTACGGCAAAGCAAAACATGAGACGCATCAGCGTGCCGCTTTCTTTGCACGCGAGCAGGCTCTTTCCCTCGCATGGGGCCGAATTTTCTTCCTCTATGGACCGGGGGAGCCAAAAGAGCGACTCGTACCTTCCGTGATACGCGCACTCCTCAATGATGAGGCGGCGCGTACAACCTCGGGTGAGCAGGTTCGGGATTTTCTCTACGTCCATGACGTTGCAGATGCTTTTGTCTCGCTCCTCGAAAGTACGGCGGAAGGTGCCGTCAACATTGGCTCCGGCGAGGGCATTGCAATACGAGATATCATCCTCCAGGTTGCAGAGACTCTCGGGAAGCGCGATTTAGTGCAACTCGGGGCGCTGCCCAAACGAGACGAGCCTGCACGGATCGTCGCTGATATCACTAGATTACGAAACGAGGTCGACTGGATACCTCTTACGTCCCTCAAAAAAGGACTCGACGAAACTATCGCGTGGTGGAAAGCGAATAGAGCGTAATATCAGTCGAGGTCGCGATCACGGTCAGCGGTTCGAGTACCGAGAGATCCCATTCGGGCGTCTCTCGCTGATCCCACAGGACATAATGGATGCCGCGACGTTCGAGAATCCCCTTCAGAGCGGCAGCATTCGGCAAAAGCAAGCGATATTCTCTCTCAAGCTGCGGCAGGAATGTCTCCCGCGCGGCGAGAATATCCGTATCGGTGCGCGGCATCGGAGCGCGATACTTCGAGAGACGTATCCCCATTTCGAAAGACTCAACGTCTTCGTACATGATCGTATACGCGTTATAGGTTGTTGATGCGAGCGCCCCGCGCAAGTAGCGTATGGGATTATGACGCGCATCTTTGTTCAGAAAGAGATATACGAGCAGCGCCTCTTTGAAATGCTCCATGGGAAAGATTGATGTGGTCGCACTCTGAAGCCAATACACATCATGAGGCGTGTAGATTGTCACGAGAAAAGGGTAGGTTTGAGGGCCCGGGTCATTCAACACAACTGCCGGGGGCAATTCCTGCAATTTCCCGAGAACCGGTGCAAAATCCTGTTCGCGAAGTTTTCCCTCGACAGTCGTAAAGAATGATTTGTATTGCGTGCCCGCTGTGTGAATGAATGCAGCTGCAATGAGCCCCGCGCACGCGAGACTCCGCCATCGCGAGAGCGAATCCGGAATGAGCCGCGTGCCCATGTAGATTGAGACGATGATGGATATCGGCACAACAAAGTACCAGTAGTAATGACCGTACTGCACGGTCCGTCCTGTGATCATCTGCTGCTCGAGCGCGATCCATCCCGCAAGTATGAGAGCGAGAATGAAAAAATTATTTCGATCGTCGCGGCGAATATAGCAATAGAGCGCAAAGAGTATCGCGGTCGCGAGCCCCGTCATGCTCATGATGAACCGCCTGCTCTCGAGGGTAAGGAAGAAGTGCGAGAGCTGTACTGCCCATTCGGATGTGTATAAAGAATAGAAGGAGAAGAGTTTGTAACTGCCGATGATAAGACCGATGAGCCCGATAGCAGTAGCCGCGATCGCGCCGTGATACTTTCTCCATATAAGTGAGGTTACAAAGAGCGCTCCCAGAAATGCGAATGCAAACGTCCACGCGTACAGGTAGAGATAGAAAAGGAGTCCAAAGAGCGCTCCTGCTGCAGCGAGATAGAGATACGGTGCGAGTGTGGCGAGAAATTTCTGCGGCGAGGACTGTTTGAGCTTTAGCGATTCCGCAGTCGCGGAAATTTCTCGTCGCACTGAAGCACCCCAAACGTTACCCGAGAAAACGGCGCGGTACGTAAGAATGAGAAATCCGAACAGCGGTACAAGCGCCATGTACGGAAAGTTGGAGCGCCCGAAAATATTGAAGTTGGAATAAAAGATATCTCTCCCACGAAGCACCACCGATATGATAGTACCGTTCTCTATAAGGAGATACCCACCAATCACGAACACGGCGGTTGTGGCAGACAATAGTATATTTTTTGAGAGCGCAAGAACGAAAAAATAGATGAGCGTGAGCAGCGCTACGATCCCGAGGAAGTTCAGTACATTGTAGTAGGTTACGACACCGACTTCATCAAGTCTTAAAAGTCGAAGTGGCGCCACGGCTATCTGTTCTGCATTTACAAGAAACGAATCCGGATTATCTTTTCCCTCCGCAAGGTACGGCTGCCCTAGCGAATGACCTTCAAGAACCTCCTTCGCTCGACTAAGGTAGAAGTGCTCATCGTTTCCGAAGTGCGCAATGTTGATGCCCTGATAGCGATCGCCCGCATAAAACGGGAATGCGATCAAAGGAGCCTCGACGAGTAGTGCAAGAGCGACAAACGCTATGAGAGGCCACCGATGTGCGAAAAGGCGAGTCATGAGCTACCGAAGACCGATCCGGAACAAAATCAGATTTTTCAGAAATTCAAGACCCGTTAAGAGGTGCGCGCGCGTCGAGCCGCTCCGACGACTGCGCCAAACAGTCTCGACCTCGCAGATTGGAAGCTTGTGGCGAAGCGCTTTGATAACAAATTCGGGATCAAGAAACCAGTCGCGCGAGTCGAGGTTGAGTATTTCGGATGCTCGGCGAGTCATGAGTTTCGGCGTCGCATTCACGTCTCGGTACGGCGACCAAAACAGAAGCTGGAAAATCCCGTACCATATCTTCCCCTGCACGATTCGCCATGGGGATTCGTGACGTTGTATTCGCACGGCCTTTGCAAGCTCGCACTTCTGCTCTCGCATCACCCTATAGAGACGCACAATATCTCGCGGATCTGCCTGTCCGTCTGCATGCGACCAGCCCATGGTCTCGCCTCGTGCTTTTGCAAGACCTGCACGGATGCCGCCGCTGTATTTTTGGTTTACCTCGAGATGCACCGGCTGTATCCGTGGATCCCCGCGGGCAAGCTCATCGATGATGGTGCCGGT
>CAYVHJ010000064.1:0-4210 GCA_964451235.1 uncultured Candidatus Saccharibacteria bacterium
ATTTTCACGGCTGGATGCCGGATTTTCAGGCGAGTTTTTGCGGAGGAAGATACTATTACACCGCTGACGCCGCGCCACGAGTCGCGAGTCAGGTGGCACTCGAATGGGAGTACGACAAGCGCGAGACCAGTTTCAAACACTGGATCAGCAAATTGGAAAAACACGATGAGGAAAGTAAATTCGCTGCGTACCACCTACTCCGCGACTTTGAATTGATGAAGCTCTATATGAAAAGCTTCGAGAGAGAAGACCAAAAAGTACCCCAAGATCTCGTCGAACTGCATTCGCGCTGGAGCGAGCAGATGCAACATCAGGACCTAACGATCATACATGGGTTGGCCCTCGAGCAAGTACATTACTATCACGCGATGTTGAACGATTTGGCGGGTTACATTATTTCAGGAATGCGGTCGATTGATCGGTTCGTACCGTACCGCATTCAAAACGGCCTGAAAAATCTTCGAAATTACTATTTGGTTGTGAACCGGCTGACCGTTGCGCATCCCCAGCTTATGGAGCTTCGTCAGAAGCTTGCCGATCTCATGTCGAAAATTAAAAAACTAGCAACAAAGACGAGAAATGTGCACCTCATCGAAGAAACGAACCGTTATTTTGGAAACTTGGAGTTCTGATACATCCGTGCGCTCCCGCCAGGATTCGAACCTGGAACAGCAGTTCCGAAGACTGCCGTGATATCCGTTTCACCACGGGAGCAGGCAGACCATCATAATACAGCGCGCTACGAGGTGCACGATGCTAGAATGCCGTCATGAAGGAGAAACTGCCGGTTCCTCCCGAGGTACGGGAACTCCACGAACGACTTTCGCAAGCTGGTTTCGAGGCATACCTCGTGGGCGGCTGCGTGCGCGACCTCCTGCTCGAGTGCGAACCGAAAGACTGGGACATAACGACGAATGCAAGACCGGAGGAGATTCAGAAGCTTTTCGCAGAAACCTTCTACGAAAACAAATTTGGTACGGTCGGCGTCGTAACGAGCTCGGAAGATCCGCGCCTCAAGGTCGTGGAAATCACGCCGTATCGCGAAGAAGGGAAGTACTCGGATGTGCGCCATCCCGACGAGATTCGCTGGGCAAAGACGCTTTCAGACGACCTCAAGCGTCGCGACTTCACGGTAAACGCGCTCGCCTACGAACCGAAAAGCGGCACGCTCATCGATGAACATAGCGGAAAGGAGGATATCGAACGACGCTTGGTCGCAGCTGTCGGCGATCCCGATGAGCGTTTTAAAGAAGATGCACTCCGGATGCTCCGCGCTGTGCGGCTCTCGGCCGAACTCGACTTCACGATAGAAGCGAAGGCCGCCGAAGCAATAGCCTCCGATGCGCCGCTCCTCGAAAAAATTTCGCGTGAGCGCGTGCGGGATGAGTTTGTGCGAATCCTCGAAAGCCCGAGGCCCATGCAAGCGCTTTTTATTGCACACAAACTCGGTCTCCTCGCGAACATTATCCCCGAACTTGAGAAAAGCATTGGTGTTGCGCAAAATCAGGCGCACGCGTACGATGTCTTCGAGCACTTACTGCGCTCGCTCCAGCATGCGGCCGATAAGCATTGGCCCCTTCACGTGCGGCTCGCTGCGCTTCTGCATGACATCGGCAAACCCACGGTGAGAAGATGGTCAGAAGAAAAAAACGACTGGACATTCCATGGACATGAGGTCGTTGGTGCGAAGATAGCAAGAAAAATCCTTTCAGATCTCCGCATGCCGGGCAATACAACAGAGACCGTACTCGCACTCGTGCGTTGGCACATGTTCTTCTCTGATCCCGACAAGGTAACACTCTCTGCAGTGCGACGCACGATCAGGAATGTTGGACAGGATAATATCAAAGATCTCCTCTCGTTGCGTATCTGCGACCGGATAGGAACGGGCCGGCCGAAGGAGCAGCCGTTCCGGCTCCGCAAATACATGTCGATGGTGGATGAGGCGTTGCGGGATCCGATTTCCGTCTCGATGCTTGCGATCGATGGCACAAACATTATCGCGCTCGGGGAGTCACCCGGCCCTCGGATCGGTTGGATTTTGCATGCGCTTCTTGAAGAGGTTTTGGACGACCCGAAGAAAAATACGGGTGAATATCTCGAGTCGCGCGCGAGAGAATACTTAAAGCTTCCGGAGGCAGAGTTAAAAGCGCTCGGCGAAGCTGGCAAGGAGCGAAAAGCAGGGGAGGAAGAAGCAAAAGTCCAGCAGTTAAGAAAGAAACATCACGTCTCCTAATCACCAAACAGAGGTTTGAAGGGGACGGATATGCGTTTTGAGGGTCTTCGCGCAGCTCGCGAAGGCGAGCGAGCGGGAGCGCGGCGCGAGTACGCACCGACGCGACCCGAAAAATGCATAGCCGATTGCTGAAAACCTAGAAACCAAAAGGCCGTCACCAGTTAAAGGACACGGATCACTCTCTTTGGGGATCTGTGCCCTAGCCTGGAGACGGCCTGGATGTTTTGCGCTTGTTTCAGGGGTCGAACGAGGGTACTTTTTCCTAATGTTTGGGACGCTATGCGTCGCCGTTTTAGTGGAGTGTACCTGTTGATGCCCCTGGGCATGAAGCCCTCTTGCTGTTTTTCTCGTCGCAAGAATGTAATCCTCGCGGCTGAACGCAAGACGAAAGAACTTGAACGCAAAACCATATTAGGATGCAGGGACAAACCCTGATCCCTGTCCATTACGATACCGAAGTAAAGGACATTGTAAAGGACATAGTGTGGATAATGGTCATTGGTCAAAAAGCCTATACATCAAGCTCCAAAGATATAGGACAATGATCAGAGCCATACACCTCTGGATGTATCTTCGCAGAGCGGATACGGGGCAAAAGAGCTGCGCTTACGAAGAAATAATCTATGCGCCAGCCGACGTTGCGTGCCCGAGCATTCGAAAAGTGACTCCACCACGTGTAGTGCCCGTTTCCTTTTGTAAACATGCGGAAGGTATCAACAAAGCCTGCCTCGACGAGGTTATCGAGTCCTTCACGCTCCTCTTTCGTGAAGCCATGCTCTCCTTCATTCGCCTTTGGATTCGTGAGATCGTCCGGCGTGTGCGCTACATTCAGATCCCCGCAGAAAACAACGGGTTTTTTCTTCTCAAGATTTTTAAGAAATGTGAGAAAAGCTGGATCCCAGTGTTTGTGCCGTAGCGTAAGACGAGAAAGGTCACGCTTCGCATTGGGCGTGTAGGCATTCGCAAGGTAAAAATCGTCAAATTCCCCTGTAATGAGACGTCCTTCCTCATTTGGGTCGCCATAGCCGTCTCTAAGTTCGTATTTTTTGAGAATGTCCTCCGGGAAGCCGAAGATAAGGCTTAATGGCTTAGCTTCTGTGAAAATAGCGGTTCCCGCATACCCCTTGCGGCCTTTTGAGGAATTCCAATATTCTTCGTATTCGGGCAGATCCACTTCCGACTGATGCTCCTCTGCTTTAGTCTCCTGAAAGCAAGCAATATCAGGTTTCGCCTTCTCTAGAAACGGTACGAGCTCGCCTTTTTTATGGATGCTTCGTATCCCGTTCACGTTCCAGGAGATGAGTTTCATAGATATCACGATTTCCTTCTTTTGCCGTGGAACGCCTTGTGTACCTCTCGCAGATGTTTGTCTGTCACATGTGTATAGACTTGCGTCGTAGCTATGTTCGCGTGGCCGAGAAGCGCCTGCACACTTCGTAGATCGGCGCCACTCTCGAGAAGATCAGTCGCAAAAGAATGCCGAATTACATGGGGAGTAACTTTGCGCGTGATGCCGGCCCTGATTGCATGTTGTTTGACGATCCGCTCTACCGAACGGGGAGTGAGACGCGCTGAATCCTGATTGGCCCCATAGCCGACAAAGAGCGCTTCTCCTATATCCCCGCGCTTTTTCAGATATTCGACAACTGCCTTCTTGGCAGAGGGGGAGAGAAAGACGACGCGCACTTTGTCGCCCTTGCCGCGCACCGAGAATTCGTCGCGGGTAAGATCAATGTCAGCATTCAGGGAACAAAGTTCGGAAACGCGCAGCCCCGTCGAAAACAGCAATTCCAGTATCGCGCGATCACGCAGTTCATTCAGAGAATCGACAGCAGGACTTTTCATAATGTGATTAAGCTCGTCGGCGGTAATGAGATCGAGGTCGCGGCCCCCCACCTTCGCAAGCTCGATGCGCTCCGGCTGGAGCGATTCTATGTTTACCTTGCGCAAATACTTAAGGAACGCGCGTAGCGC
>CAYVHJ010000065.1:0-4188 GCA_964451235.1 uncultured Candidatus Saccharibacteria bacterium
CGCAACCGCTTCTTCCCGCGCGGCGCATTCTCGAGGGCATTGTGCGAGGCATAAATGCGGGAGGGAATCATAGCGGCATACCAACACATCTAGGAATTGTCGCCGTTGATCAGAGTTACCGCGGGAAGCCTTTAGTATACGGTGGAACGGTCGGCTTAATTCCTCGGACGAATAAGGGTAACCCTTCAACAAAGGGTAACCCTTTGGAACGTAAGCTCTACGAAAAGAAAGCGCAGTCGGGTGACTACATCATAATGATCGGCGGCCGCGTGGGACTCGACGGCATTCATGGTGCGACGTTCTCCTCGGAGGCGCTCTCGAAAAGTTCGCCAGCAACGGCGGTGCAGATCGGCGATCCTATCACGCAGAAAAAACTTTCCGATGCGCTTATTCGCGAGGCGCGCGATGCGGGTCTCTACCATTCGATCACCGACAACGGCGCAGGTGGTCTCTCGGGCTCGGTGGGGGAGATGTCGCGCGAGTCGGGCGGATGTCTCGTGGATCTCGAAAAGGTTCCGCTGAAGTATCCGGGTCTCGCTCCGTGGCAGATATGGCTCTCCGAGTCGCAAGAGCGCATGACGCTCGCAGTTCCGAAAAAGAATTGGGCGGCGTTCAAGAAAATTATGGATCGGCACGACGTAGAAGCAACGCGCGTCGGTGTCTTCACGAAGTCGGGTTCATGCGTCGTTCGATACGGTGGGAAAAAGGTGATGGATATATCGATCGAGTTCTTGCATGAGGGAAGACCGATACAGGTGCAGACGAGTCGAAAGCCAAAAAAATTCCGGTTTCGTAAACCCGAAATCTTCGGGTTTACGAAACCCGAACATCATATACGGCAGGCAATACTGGACATACTTGCGCGGCCGAGCATCGGCTCGATTTCTTTCATTTCACCGCAGTATGACCACGAAGTGCAGGGAACGTCTGTCACGAAGCCCATGCAAGGGAAAGGGCGCGTGAATGCAGACGCGGCAGTGATGCATCCTCGTCTCGACTCCGACCGAGGCATTGTTCTCTCGCACGGATACGCGCCATGGTACTCGGAGATAGATACGTATGCGATGGCTGCAGCCGCGATCGATACTGCAGTGCGCAATGCGATAGCAGCAGGGGCATCGCGCGACTATCTCGCCATTCTCGACAATTTCTGCTGGTCGTCTTCAGAAGAACCGGAGCGGCTCTACGAGCTGAAGCAGGCGGCGAAAGCGTGCTACGACGTGGCGACCGCGTATGGCACACCATATATCTCCGGCAAGGATTCGATGTTCAATGATTTTCGCGGCTATGACGCGAGTGGAAAACCAGTACACATCGCCGCGTTGCCGACACTCCTCATTTCCGCGGTCGGCGTGATACCAGACGTTGCGAAGGCGATGACCATCGATTTCAAGCGCGTGGGCGACTTGATTTATCTCGTGGGAGAAACGAATGACGAGCTTGTGGGTTCGGAATACGAATCAATATTCGGGTTTCGTAAACCCGAATATGGGTTTACGAAACCCATATGCGGCGATGTTCCCGGCGTTGATACTAAGAAAAACGCGAAAGCGTATGATGCCGTCTCGAAGGCCATACGGCAAGGCCTCGTTGCATCCGCTATCGGCGTTGGGCGCGGTGGACTTGGGATTGCACTCGCGAAGTCGGCGATCGCAGGACAACTTGGAGCACGAGTGGACTTCTCAAGACTTCTCGGAAATGCCAAGAGGTCTGAGGTAATTCTTTTCTCCGAATCGCAGGGCCGGATGCTCGTTTCTGTTGACAGGGATCAAAGGTCGGGTTTCGAGCGTATGTGTCAAGGTGTCGCCTTGACACAGATCGGAGAGGTCCTCGGTGTCGCATCTTTTTCAATTGAATTTCCCGACACCAAGGTTGAAGTATCTTTGTCGGAACTGACCGAGAGCTATCGCTCGTTTTTCAAACTATGGTGAAGTTGCACGTCATCATATTTTCGGGGTACGGCCTCAATACGGAAGACGAAACGAAGGCCGCGTTCGAATCGGTCGGCGCGACAGCCGACATCGTTCACCTGAACGACGTCATCGCGAAGCCATCGATCTTGAAAAAAGCACAGATAATCGTATTTGGCGGCGGCTTTGCCTACGGCGACCATACGGGGGCAGGGAAGGCCTACGGCAACAGGGTGCGGCATCCTGCGGGGCAGGAGGCCGAAGCGTCGCTCTCGCGTGACACGTCGACGGAGGGCACTCGCGATGGATTCACGATAATTACGAGCGCAGGATTCTTGCCCGGTGCTTTGATTGCGAACAATGTCCCGCGCTACAACGCCCGATGGGTTGATCTCGAAGTGCAGAATGATAGCCCGTGGCTTAAGGGTATCAAAACGCTTTCCGTCCCGATTGCACATGGCGAAGGAAAATATTACGCGCCCCCATCGGATATGACTTTACTAAGTAAAGTCAAAGGTATCGCGCTGAAGTATGTAGAAGGAGATATGTGCAAGCATTTCGATATGCCGGCAAATCCCAACGGCTCGCTCGAGAACATCGCAGGCATCACCGGATACGGCGGTCGTGTCTTGGGTCTCATGCCGCATCCCGAGCGCGCTGTCCGCTTCACGCAGCTGCCGCACTGGACGCTTTTGCGCGAGCAATACATCCGTGACGGAAAGCAAATGCCAAAGGAAGGTCCGGGGCTTCAGCTCTTTAGAAATGCGGTACAATACTTCCATGGCAAATAATCCTCTCGTCGGGATTCTCATGGGTTCGGATTCGGATTTGCCGGTGATGCAGGAGGCGGCCAAAGTTCTGGAAGAATTCGACATCGGTTCGGAAGTGCACGTCATGTCGGCGCATCGGACTCCGGAGGCAGTCGTGGAGTATGTGAAAGATACGGAAGCGAAGGGTTTTAAGGTGTTTATCTGCGGCGCCGGAGGTGCCGCACATCTCGCGGGTGTTGTCGCCGCGCATACAGCGCTTCCCGTCATTGGCGTTCCAATCATGAATAAGCCAACAGCAGGTGTGGATGCGCTGTTCTCGACCGCGCAGATGCCGCCGGGAATTCCCGTTGCAACGGTCGCGATCAACGGCGCGAAGAACGCCGGCATCCTTGCGGCGCAAATCATCGGAACAGGAAACCCGCACATACTCAAGTATGTGAGTATGTATAAAGAGAAGATGGCGAAGGATATTCTTGCGAAAGACACAATGCTTCAGGAGAAGGGATTCAAAAAATACTTGGAAGAGCAAGGACTTGTATGACAGACAAGAAGCTGTCCTACAAACAATCCGGAGTCGATATTGACGCAGCGAATGAAGCAAAGCGTGGGATGGCAGAGATTCTCGCGACCAACGACGCGCGTGTTCTCAACAAAGTCGGCGCGTTCGCGAGTCTCTTTGACGGGGCTTTTCCCGAGTACAAGCATCCCGTCCTCGTCTTGAAAACGGAAGAGCCGGGCTCGAAACAAAAGCTGGCGCTCGAACATGGAAGTGTCGAGACCATTTGTTACGACCTCGTTAACCATCTCGTGAACGACGCCATCGTGATGGGCGCCAAACCGCTCTCCGTTCAGGACTGTATCGTCTGTGGCAAGCTCGAAAAAGAGGTGGTTTTGAATATGGTTTCAGCACTTTCTGCGGCGTGCAAGGAAAACGACGCTGTTCTCACTGGCGGTGAGACATCCGAACAGCCGGATGTCATTCCGGCCGGCACGTATATCCTTACTGCGAGTATCGTCGGCGTTGTCGAGAAGGAAAAGATTATTGATGGCTCGAAGATAAAGGAAGGCGATGTCGTGCTTGCACTTCCCTCGAGCGGCGTTCACACGAATGGTTTTTCACTCATTCGGAAAATATGGGAATCCAATCCAGAAATTGTGAAAGAGAAGATCGACGGGCGATCGTTCATTGAGACGATCCTCACACCGCATCGCGCGTACTACATGGCGCTGAAGGACTTGTTCGGAAAGGATGGCCTCGTCGGTCTCGCGCACATCACCGGCGGCGGGATCCAGGAGAATCTGAATCGCATTTTGCCGGCAGAGCTCTCCGCCAAGATCGACCTTTCAAGAATCAGGGTGCTGCCGATATTCAAGGTGCTCAAGGTGTTCGGTGATCTTGATGACGCCGACATGCTTCGCACATTCAACATGGGCGTCGGCATTGCGGCGGTCGTGCGGAAAGAGTTTGTGAGCGAGGCGATCGAGCATTTGAGATCGGAAGAGCACAC
>CAYVHJ010000066.1:0-4123 GCA_964451235.1 uncultured Candidatus Saccharibacteria bacterium
GAGGTGTTGGTATGCCGCTCGGATGCCCTCCCACAGTTATGCCTCGCACAATGCCCTCGAGAATGCGCCGCGCGGGAAGAAGCGGTTGCGTCTTCTCGCGATCGCGAAACAACTCGGCTGTGTCGTTTGGATCGGCAACACAGAACCCATACGTGTTCGCGATAGGTTTTGCGCCAAGACCAAAGCCCAAGCAGTCGCGATTCACGCCGACAATCGCGGTGACCGAACCACCGAATGGATCAAGTGCAGATGGCGCGTTGTGCGTCTCGACTTTGTGTGTGATGAGATAATCCTTATCGAAAGCGATCGCACCTGAATTGTCTTTGAATACCGAAACACAAAAATCTCCGGCTCCCTGTCTTCTGTTCTCTGTTTTCTGTTTTCTGATCTTCTCCGTCGCTCCCTTGATATAGCGACGATAAATCCCCTCTTTCACCTCGTCCAAGGGATCGTTGAATATCGCGTGCTTGCAGTGCTCCGACCACGTTTGCGCGAGGGATTCTAGTTCGACATCCGTCGGATTCCGTTTCTGTTTCCTGAAGTTATCCCGGATTGTCTTCATTGCCTCTAGCGAAAGCGCGAGTGGCCCTCTTCTGCTTCCGTCCTTGCTTGCAATACCTTCTTTAGTGATCTTGAGCAGCTCGGTGTCGTTCACATTCAGGTCTACTTCGTCTGCTTCGGTCGCTTCACGCAATTTGACCTTCGGAACAGTGACCAGAAATCGTCCTCCAGTCTCAAAAACAGTCGCGCGCTCAATTAAAGGATTGTGCAGCTCACGTGCGAATGCTTCAGCCTCCTTCTTAGAAATATTCCCAACGAGAAATATGAAAAGAGATGAGTATACTGCTTCTTCATCGCGGAACTTTCTCCCAATCGCATCTTCAATCGTTTCTTGCACGGTAGCTCCGAGATTGTCGGTCACACCCGGCAGATACCCGATTTCGATTGCATAGGAGAATCCTTTGGGTCCGAACATCATCAAGGACCGTCCTTGGAATCCCTTAAGGACGGTCCTTGATGTGCTCTCGATCGAGAACAATTCAGTTATGGGATTCGTGAGCCGCTTTGCGGCCTGTTCTAGCTCCTTCGTGTTAAGTTTAGCCGCAACGGTATAGGCTGCCGTCGTTGTCACATGGACAAGAGCGGTCTCGGGAAAGAGACTCTGTAGTGTGTGGAGGAGTTTTTGGGCGCGCGCGTCCTCTACTTTCGAGGAAACCGCGATGCGAGCCGTCATACCCCACCATACTAGCATCGGGGCAAATAATCAAGTACCGTAAAACGCATGAGCCAGAAGCGAGAGGGACTGCTGCTGCCACAGCTTCTCAAGAAGATAGCACCCACGATTGGGGCCCGGGTGTACATTGAGCCCGAGTGGGGCATAGCCGGTCAGATAACCTTCAGAGACGGGAAAAAGCGCTATTTCCGATACAACACGCTCGACCTCAATCCCGTCGGCGCATCCGACATCGCGAAGGACAAGGACTACGCGAATCTCTTTATGAAACGCATGGGCTACCCCATCGTTTCCGGCAAAGCATTTTATTCAAACGAATGGTGCGCGATGATCGGCTCAAAGAGAAATATCCATGCGGCCTATGCGTATGCGCGCAAGCTCGGTTTCCCCGTCATCGTGAAGCCGAACGAAGGAAGCCACGGCAACGGCGTCTTTCTGGTGCAAACGAAGAAGCAACTCTATGGTGCTCTTGCGTTCATTTTCAAACACGACCGCGTCGCGCTCGTCCAGCACGTCGTGCGCGGGCGAGATTATCGTATCGTCGTCCTCGACAGCAAAGTGATCTCTGCGTACGAGCGCATCTCCCTCTCCATTGTCGGAGATGGTTCTTCGAGTATAAAAGAGCTGCTTAAGAAGAAACAGAAACGATTCCGCGGAGGCGGCCGCGACACGCGCATCAAGCTCGACGATATCCGCATCGCGCACAAACTAGGGCTCCAGAGGCTTGCGCTTCGCTCCGTGCCCGAGCGAGGAAAGCGCATCTACCTCCTCGACAATGCAAATCTTTCCTCTGGCGGCGATGCCGTGGACGTGACGAAACCAATTCATCCCGATTTTAAAAAACTTGCCGTGAAGCTCACGCGCGACATGGGCCTGCGCCTCGCTGGCGTTGACTTGATGGTTACGGGCGACATCCGGCAAAAGCCGAAAAAGTACTGGGTCCTCGAAGTAAACGCCGCGCCAGGCCTTGATCACTACGTCAAAACCGGCGCCGCGCAGCAAAAAATCGTCGAGAATTTGTATCTGAAAGTCCTCAAGAGTCTGGCCCACTGAAAATATGCTCACCGCTCGCGTTCCACATCCACGTATCGGTACTTGATACCGTTCCATTCGTGTTCTTCCTCAAAAACTTTCTTGGTGAAGAGGTGCTCGTAGGGCGGGAAAAAGGTGTCGGCGTCCGGAGCCTCGGCATCGATGAGTGTGAGGTAGAGTTTGTCGATGACGGACAATGCTTCTTTGTAAATCTCTGCTCCACCGCCGATGTGAATCTCCTCACTCCCCGGCGCCGCTTTCGCCTTTTCCAAAGCCTCCTCAAGAGAGCGAGCGACGACGCCTTCGTAGTTCCAATTCGGATCGCGTGTAATCACGATGTTGGTCCGCTCCGGCAAGGGAGAGCCACGGTAGCTTAAAATGGATTCGAACGTTTTGCGTCCCATGATGAGCGGATGCCCGCGTGTAAGATCGCGGAAACGCTGGACATCAGCCGGAATTTTCCACAGGAGCTTATTATTCTTCCCAAGCTCCCGATTGCGCCCTATCGCCACGACCGCCACGACCGTCGACCTTGATTTCATCTAAAGACTATATCATCCACGATGAATGCGATGAGATAACATCTCATCGCATTAGCGTACAAAGCGGTCTGCCGTTATCTCTCGGTGGTAAGCCCTCGCGTCTTCAACCATACGCGACAGCGAAAAAGTTTCCACAAGTTCGAAAATTGCATTAGAGACAATCGGATGTATTTTTGGCCGCCTCGCGTGCACGGAAAGGCTCCCGTACTGGTATTCGACCAATTTTCGCTCGAGCGCCTGCATATTCTTCACTATTCCCTCTTTCCATCTTGGTTCATAAAGCTCGGCCGGATTCAAGTGAATATACTGGACGACGCGTTGCAGATAACGATCGGTACCAATGCGACGCGAGCGGAATGGCTTTACGAATAAATTCCCGACTCGATCGTGTTTCGAGTTGAAATACATAGTGTAGGCAATTCCCAACTTTCTCATGAATGCAGAAATGCCGCCGGCCTCTTTCTCTTTCAGCAATAGATGAAAGTGATTTGGCATCAAACAGTAGGCGCCAACGTCAACAATCGTCTGACCACGATCTTCGCTGAATGCCTTTTCGAGGCTTAGTTTGCGAACATTAAAAAGACTCACGCGATTTGTGCCATTGGCAAGATAGAGCAGCATGAGGAAGCGATTGGCATCATATTCGTTGCCGAAGGTATTTCGTTTCTCAACGCCACGGCTAAAGCAGTGGTACCACTCGCCGACTTCGAAAGGTTTGCGGTTGGACACCTGTCTATTTTAGCACCAATGCGATGAGATAACATCTCATCGCATTTTCTAAGTGGAGAAGCATATACTTGCAGCATGCAAACGTACGAAGTGGAGGTGAAGACACTACTCGGGAGCGCGGAGCGCGCCGAGAAAGTGCGGCGCGCGATGAAAGCGGCCGATGCGTCATGCAAACTTGCATCGAAAAACAAGCAGCTCAATCATTATTTCGATGGCGGCTTACTCGAGTCACTTGCGGCAAGTGCCGCGCCGCATCTCCCCGATGCGGCGCGGCACCGCCTCGCCGATCTCACGAAGCGCGCAAAAAGCTTCTCGGTCCGCACGCGCGACAAGGACGGCGAGGTCTTCATCGTAGTCAAGGCTTCCGTGGATGACACGACGAGCTCGAACGGGATTCTGCGGATAGAGTTCGAAGAGAAAGTCCCCATCACGCTTTATGCACTGGACGATCTCGTTCTCTCTGCGGGTTTTTCATATCAGGCAAAATGGTCTCGTGAACGCGAGGAGCACGCGCGCAAAGGCGAGAATGTGACCCTGGACAGCAACGCCGGCTACGGCTGGCTCGCGGAGTTCGACAAGAACGTGG
>CAYVHJ010000067.1:0-4121 GCA_964451235.1 uncultured Candidatus Saccharibacteria bacterium
TGTTCCAATTTCGAATATCCTGATTTCTTTCAGACCCAGAAGGTCCCGATTGCGAACATTTCGCTCATACGCCTCGCGCAATCCATCAACGAGCGTGGTACGCAGGTAGGGCTTCTCGCCGCCCACTTTGTTGGCGACGGCACGCTCTCCCTTCTCTGTGAATACCGAGGTGAACACTTCAGAATATCCTTCCGACATCATGTCCTCGCGAACGCGCTCGGCGGCCAAAAAGTTCGGATTGATGTCCGGTCTTTTCGGAAACGAAGGGAGTTCAGTAGCGGGAATCTTGTCGTATCCCACTATGCGCGCGACCTCCTCGATAAGATCTTCGGGTATTGTAAGATCGAGCCGCTCGAATGGTACTTCGACAGTAAATATGCAGTGAGGCGTCGCCTCATTGCATTGGTATGAGAACCCGAGCCGCTTGAATACGTCCTCAACTTCTGAATCCGAAAACGTTGTTCCGAGCACGTCGTTAATGAAGCTCGTCGAAACCGGGACTGCAGGCGATTTACTCGGATTGGGATATGCGTCCGCAAAATCTGTGATCTCTCCGCCTGCAAGCTCTTGAATGAGCTCCACTGCATATTGCATGCCGTACCCGGCAAGTTCCGGCGAGATGACTTGCTGGAATCGCTCTGAAGCATCGGTGCGAAGCTTGAGTGCGGCCGCCGTTCTCCGAATCGACACTCCGTCGAAATTTGCCGATTCGATAATGATATCCTTCGTCGCTTCCGTGACTCCCGCAGGCTTGCCTCCCTTCACACCCGCTATGCCAATGACACTGTCTGAATTTCCATCTACGATTGCAAGCATTGTCTTGCTCAACGTGTATTCCTTGTCATCGAGCGCGACCATTTTCTCCCGTGTTTTCGCGAGACGCACGCGAATGGAATATCTCCCACCTTTTTTTGAAAGCTGTGTGGCATCGAACGCGTGGAGCGGCTGGCCGATGTTAAACATCACGTAATTCGTAGCATCCACTACATTGTTGATGGATTTCTGGCCGACAGTCTCAAGGGCCTTGCGCAGCCACGCGGGCGACGGGCCGACTTTAACGCTCTTGATGCGGCCCGCGATATACCGTGAGCATAATTTCGGATCGACAATCCCCAGCTCGACTGAACCTGTCCCCGGTTCAAGAGAAACCGCAGAACGAAGCGGATCACCCTTGAGCGGAATTTTCAGAATCGCCGATAATTCTTTGGCAATGCCGCGATGCGAAAGGCAGTCGTGCCCGCGATTCGGCGTCACTTTCACGTCGAGGATGTCTCCCTCAACGCTCTCAATCTCAAACGCATGGAACGTGAGTGCGTCTGCCAAAGCCTGCGCCTCCGGCAGCGGCTTTTCAAAATACGTCTGCAGCCATTCCCGTGAGATTTTCATGGCTAGAACTGGTTGATGAACCGCAAATCAGCTGAATGCATGAGGCGAATGTCGTCGATGCCCCAGCGGAGAATCGCCAAACGATCGATTCCCACGCCGAAAGCGAATCCTTGGTACTTCGACGGATCGAGTCCGCCATTTTTGAGAACATTGGGATGAATCATGCCAGCGCCCATTATCTCTATCCATTTTCCGCGCAATTTCTCCGGCACATTGTCGCCAATCGCGCGCATGTCAACTTCGACTGACGGCTCGGTGAAAGGGAAAAAACTGGGCCGGAACCGAATCTCCACCGACCCTTTCATGAGTTCGCTGAAGAACTTCGTGAGCGTGCCGCGCAAGTGTGCAAGCGTAACGTCTTCTCCGATCGCAATTCCCTCTATCTGGTAGAACTCCGCCTCATGGGTCATGTCGGTCGCTTCGTTGCGGAACACCTTTCCCATCGCGACCATCCGGTACGGCGGCGGAATTCTCTTCTTTATTTGCGACTCGATGTAGCGCACTTGAACGTTCGAGGTGTGCGTTCGAAGCACGTACCCCGGTTCGTCGCGCACGAAAAAGGTGTCTTGCATGTCGCGTGCCGGATGATCCGCGGGAAAATTCAGAGCGTCGAAATTGTACCATTCGCTCTCAAGGAGCGGACCCTCGGCGAGGGTAAAACCTATATCAAAAAAAATCCGGTTCGCTTCGCGGATGAGAGATGAAATGGGATGAATGTGGCCACGTTTCATGCTATCGAACCAGTATATCAAGTTGAGCCGGAGGAGGGGATCGAACCCACGACCTTCTCTTTACAAAAGAGTTGCTCTACCACTGAGCTACTCCGGCACGTGGCGTTCGCCTATTGTGCCTGTTTTATTCCATCGCATCAACCTCGGGCTTGCTGTTGTCGTTCTTGTGCTCGATAACCTTCTTCAAGAATTCCGAGCGGGGTGCGCGGCGTACGAAGTTGCGCTTGTGAGAGACGAGCTCTGCGAGCTTGTGAGCCTGCAGCGAAAGATATCGGAGGAGGGATGCAAGCGAGAGCGCGATCTCGTGAACGAGAATGCGCGAGAGATGCAGCATCTCGGGTAAGATTTTTTCCGCGTCGGCCTTGAGCGCGGCCATGATGTCCCTGAGGAAAAATGCCCACTGATCGAGCTTTCCGCGGAGTGCAGGGAAAGAGACACGACTGCTCCGCGATTCCCATTCCTTGAGCCCGAAAAGTCCCACGAGGCCCGCGAGCGAGATGAAAAAAACCGTGTACGCGATTACCATAAGCTACTTGACGGAGAGACGTTCGAAGCGGACAAGTTCCACTTTCTCACCGAATTTTTGAACGGCAGAGTCGAGAAGATCGCGAATTGTGGTCGTGGGGTCCTTCACAAACGGCTGATCGAGGAGGATCTGCTCCTTCAGGTAGCTATCGACTTTGCCCTCAACCGCCTTCGCGCGCACAGTCTCGGGAACTTTCGCCGCTTCCTCGGCAAAGACGGCGCGCGCCACTTTGAGGTCTTGCTCCGTAACATCTTCGCGAGAACGAAACTGCGGATTCATCGCAGCGACATGCATGGCGATATCGTAGGCGAGCTTCTGGAATTCCTGATTCCTCGAGACAAAATCCGTCTCACACGCCAAGATGACCGCGCCTACAACGGCACCTCCCGCGTGCGTGTAGGCGCTTGCAACTCCCGCACCTACGCTGCGGTCCGCTTTTTTTGAAGCGATCGATGCACTGATTTTGCGCAGAATTACTTTTGCCTTTTCCATGTCGCCGCCGGCCTCCTCAAGGGCTTTTTTGCACTGCATCACGGATACTCCTGTTTCGTCACGAAGTGCTTTGATCTCTTCTGTCGTAGTCATAAAGGTATAAGTATCAGGCATCAGGTACCAAGTATCAAGAGGGAAACTCCAGATACGACGATTCGTTACTTGTTTGGTACTTGTGACTTGGTACTTTGTACTTTTTTCCCTTCCAAATATGCCTCCGCGATCTCATCGCACACCAGACGAACACTTCTTACCGATGTGTCGTTTGCGGGAATTGGATACTTCACGAGGGAAAAATCGCAATCCGAACTTGAAAGACCGATAACGGGAATGCCGAGCTGCTTTGCCTCGCGCACTGCCGTTCCCTCGTGCCGAGAGTCGATCACGAGGAGCGCCGCCGGAAGCTCCGTCATGGACTGAAGACCGCCGAAGCGTGCGAGAAGTTCGTTGATTTCACGATCGATGAGAAGGCGTTCACGCTTCGTGTACTTTTCAAGCGCACCGCTTTCGCGCTCGTCGATCAACTTCTGCAGGCGATCGATGCGCTTCCGTACGTTCTTGAAGTTCGTGAGGGTCCCACCGATCCAGCGGCCGGCGACATACGGCACGCCAGCGCGGAGCGCAGCCGCCTTCACGATCTCCGTCACCTCGTGCTTTCCACCGACGAAAAGGACGTAACGGCCTGCGAGTCCCAGAACATATGCACGCGCCGCATCGAGACAGGCAGAAGTCTCTTCAAGATCGAAAATATCGGTGCGGTCTTTGGTGGCATAGATGAAAGGCGATGCGGTCGGATGGCGGCGCGCGCGGGGAAGTGCGAAGTGCGCTCCCGCGTCAAAAAGTGCCTGAACGTTGGTCATCATATGTCGCACGATACTATCAAAATCAGGCCTCTGTCGCAACGCTCCCTTCTTCAGCCGCCCGAAGCGTCTCGAGTATGTCGCCGATACCGCCCGCCATAAGCTTCGGCAGGTTAGACCACGATT